>JAICYA010000044.1 GCA_025934455.1 Rudaea sp. | reverse complement strand
CCCGGCGCCTGCTCGATCTGCACCACGGCATCGTGCATGAGGACGGAATTGAGCTCGGCGTTCGCGCCGGCACGCATGACCAGCACGGTGTCGTCGCTGCCAGTTTGCTTGAGCGTGGCCTGGAAGCCTTCGCCCATCGCCAGCAGCGCGACCAGCACGCCGACCACGCCGGCAATGCCGATGACGACGACCGAAGAGGATCCGAGCCGTTGCGGGATCGTCGCCATGCCCACGCGCGTCACCGACCAGGCCTGGCGGCCGCGGCGGCCGAACGCCATCCACAGTGCGAGCAGCACGGCGATGGCGACCAGCGCGATCCACGGCAGGATCGCGAACAGCGCCGCAGCGGCGACAAGAACGATGCCGATGCCGAGATTTGCGAGAAATTTGCGCATTGTATACTCCTGTCAGCGTCCGGCCAGCGCGTCGACGATCTTCAGGCGCATGCCGCGCAGCGCGGGCAGCCAGCCGACCAGCAGTCCGATGCCGAACATCAGCGCCGCGCCAAGCGCCCACGTATTCCAGCGCACGCCGTCGGGCAACAAGCCCTGCACCTTGCTGCTCATCGCCGGCACGATCACCGCGGCCAGCCCGATGCCGATCAGTCCGCCGATCAGGATCAGCAGCACCGACTCGGCCAGCACCAGCCCGAGCACGCCGCGGTTGGAAAACCCGATCGTCTTGAGCACGGCGAGTTCGGGAATGCGTTCGCGCACCGCTTGCGCCATGGTGTTGCCGGTGAGCAGGATCAGGGTGAAGAACACCGCGCTCATGATGCCGCCGACGATCAGGCCGATGTCGGCGAACTGGCTGACGAAGGAACGGTTGAACGCATTCTCGCTCTCGGTCTTGGTCTCGTGGTCGGAATTGGCCGACATCGCATCGATCGCCTTGGCCACCTGGTCGGCCTGGTTCGGATCGTTCAATTTCTCGATATACCAGCCGATGCGGCCATTGCCGAACTGGCGCGCCTCGTCGAAGTATTTCCAGTTGAAGAACATCACCGGCTCCTTGTTCTTCTCCTTCGGATCGCGCGCGTGGAAAATGCCGACGAGGTCGAACGTCCAGGTGTTGCTGCCATCCTTCTGCGGGAAGATCGTCGCCTGCAGCGGAATCTTGTCGCCGATCTTCCAGCCGAACTTCGTGGCCAGCGCTTCGCCGACGATGCAGCCGGTGCGCGTGTTCCTGAACGCCGCCAGTTGATCGGGCGGAATCGTGTATTCGGTGAACAGATCCATGAAGTTCGGACTCACCGCCTCGTTCGGGAAGAAGTTCTTCGGATCCTGGTAGATGCCGCCGAACCAGTTCGCGTAGGCCACTTCCTTGACGCCCGGCACCGCCTCGATGCGCGCGAGCAGGCTCTGCGGCAGCGACACGGTGAAGCTGATCTTGGACATCGTGATCATGCGGTCGACGCCGGCCACGCTGTTGCCAGCGTCGCCGAATGCGTTGCGCACCGAATCGAGCAGGCCGAACAGCAGGAACGCCGCCAGCACCGAGGCGATGGTGAAGAAGGTCCGCGTCTTGCGCCGGAACAACGCGGCCCAGATGAGATGGAAATATTTCATGGCCGCACTCCCTTACGCGTGGGCGCTCTGCTCAACGAGGGTACCCTTGTCCAGATGCAGGGTCTGACGTGCGTGTTCGGCAGCCTTGGGATCGTGCGTGACCATGACGATGGTCTTGCCATGTTCGCGGTTGAGGATCTGCAGGAGATTGAGCACGTCCTCGGCGGACTGGCGGTCCAGGTCGCCGGTCGGTTCGTCGCAGACCAACAACGCTGGGTCGGACACGATCGCGCGCGCGATCGCCACGCGCTGCTGCTGGCCGCCGGAAAGCTCGGTCGGCTTGTGCGAGGCGCGGTCGGCGAGACCGACCAGTTGCAGCGCGACGCTGGCATTCTTCTTGCGCTGCGCGGCCGAGAGCTTGGTCAGCAGCAGCGGCAGTTCCACGTTCTTCTGCGCACTCAGCATCGGCAACAAATTGTAGAACTGGAACACGAAGCCGACGTTGGCCGCGCGCCATTTCGCCAGCGCGCCCTGGCCGAGTTGGTCGATGCGTGCACCGCCAACGGCGATGCTGCCGTCGCTGGGCGAGTCCAGGCCGCCGATGAGATTGAGCAACGTGGTCTTGCCGGAACCCGATGGCCCCATCAAGGCGAGGAAATCGCCCTGCGCGATGTCGAGATCGACGTGGTGCAACACCTCGACCTTCTGCTTGCCGCGTTCGTAGACCTTGCTGACGTTGCGGATTTCCACCAGATTGCCCATTGTACGATCCTCGAAAAATCCCGTAGTTATTTGCCGCCCAGCGTCACCGCCGCGCCATCACTCATCTGTACCGGTGGCTGCTTGACCACCTGCGTGCCCGCCGCGATGCCTTCGACGAGACGCAGGTCCGAATACGCCTGACCCGGCACCACTTCGCGCGCGCGCGCGCGACTGCCATCGATCGCGAACACAAAATTCTTGCCATCGCGCTGCACGATGCTCGTGGACGGCACCAGTACGCCCTTGAGCGGCGCCGCCGCCGTGTTCTTCTTCGCTTCTTCCAGGAACGACACGCGCGCACCCATGTCGGGCAGCACGCGCGCATCCTTCTGATCGAGCGCGATGCGCACCTTGACCGTGGCCTTGCTCTTGTCCGCGGTCGGAATCACCGCGATCACGTGCGCGGGAATCGTCCAGCTCGGATACGCATCGAGCACCGCCTGCGCGGGCTGGTTGCGTTGCACGCGATTGATGTAGGCCTCGTTGACATCGACGTCGACTTCCAGCGAATCCATGTCGACGATGGTGCCGACGCCGGTGCGGGTAAAACCACCACCGGCAGAAAACGGCGAGACGATCTCGCCGACCTGCGCATTCTTGGCGATGACGACGCCGGCGAACGGCGCGCGCACCGTGCAGTAGTCGAGCTGTACCTGCGCCGCCTTCACGCCGGCCTGGGCCAGCTCGATCTGCCTGCGTTGCGCATCGACTTGCGCGGTCAGCGCGGATACTTGCGTTTGCGCATCTTCCAGCGCCTGTTGCGAGACCAGGTGCCGGCCGACCAGATCCTGGGCGCGTTTTAGATCGCGCTGCGCCTGCGCCAACTGCGCCTGATATTGGCCCAACGTCGCCTGCGCCGCACTGGCCTGCGCCTGTGCCTGCGCGAGTGCGGCCTTCTGCGCGGTGTCGTCCAAATGCGCCAGCACTTGATCCTTGTCGACGTGCTCGCCTTCCTCGATCAGCACTTGCGTCAGCGTGCCGGTGATCTGTGCCGACACCGTCGCCTCGCGCCGCGCGGTGACGTAACCGGTCGCCTGCAGCACGGCGGTATCGCCGCCGCCGGCCGCCGGCGCGGTCGCCGTGGCCGCCTGCACCTCGAACGTTTTGCCGCCGAACAGGAACCAGGCCGCGCCGCCGATCAGCGCAATGGCCAGCACGATCGCGCCGGCGATCCACGGCCAGCGCGAAGCACCACCCGCATCCTCGCGCTGGCGCGAATCGATGCGCAATTCCTTCAACAAATCGGATTGATCCATGACGCCCACGTGAGTCTGCAAGTCAGCTGGCAAGTGTGCCATAGGTTCGCAGTCGGCGCTGCGCCGCAACAGGGGCGGAGGTCACGATTCGCTCATGACAATTGTCAGATCGATCGGTGTTTGCGCCACTCCGGCAAAACCCGCATGCTTGGCGCAATATCCGACCGCGGGGAGGCGGCCATGCGCTGGTTAAGTATACTTTTTCTCGTCGTTGGCCTTGGCCTGCTCGCTGGCGCCGGATTCCTGTGGCGCAACCACGCCGGCTTCGCCGCACACGCGGTGCGGGCGGACGGCGTGGTCATCGACCTGAACTACCACAGCGGTTCCAAGGGCGGCAGCTATTACCCGGAAGTGGAATTCAAGGCCGCGGATGGAAGCGTCGTGCACATCACCGGCAGCACGGGTTCGAATCCGGCTGCGTACGACCGCGGCGAGCACGTCGCGGTGATTTATCAACCGAACAATCCGCAAGGCGCGCGCATCGACAGTTTTTCCGAAAACTGGCTCGGCGTAGTGATCCTGGGCGGCATGGGCCTGGTGTTCGCACTCATCGGCGGCGGCTTCATCTACTCCGGAATGCACACGCGAAAGGTCAATCGCTGGCTGGCCACGAACGGCATGCGTGTGCAAGCGAAGTTCGAAAACGTGATCTACGACACCAGCCTGAAGGTGAACGGTCGCAGCCCATGGCGGCTGATTTGCCAATGGCAACATCCGGTTACGCAGAAGGTGTATTTGTTCAAGAGCGCGAACATCTGGTTCGACCCTACTCCGTTCGTCAAACGCGACACGCTCGACGTACTCGTGGACATGGACAACCCCAAGCGTCATCAGGTGGACATCTCCTTCTTGCCCCAGGCTGGCTGACCGGCATGTATCACGTCTTCGACCCACCGATCCAGGCCAGTGCCGCCATCACCGGCAGCACAAAGCGTTTTCCGGTGCGGCGCATCTTCTGCATCGGCCGCAACTACGCCGAGCACGCGGCGGAGATGGGCGCGAGCGTGGACCGCGGCAATCCGGTGTTTTTCTGCAAACCGGCCGACGCGATCGTCGCCGATGGCGCCGACATTCCCTATCCGCAGGCCACGCAGGAATTGCACCATGAGGTGGAAATGGTCGTGGCCCTGCATTCCGGCGGCACGGACATTGCCGAAGCGGGCGCGCTCAGGCATGTGTTCGGTTACGCGGTCGGCCTTGACCTGACCCGGCGCGACCTGCAGACCGCGGCGAAGGCGAAGGGCATGCCCTGGGACAGCGCCAAGGCGTTCGATCATTCCGCGCCGCTGTCAGCGATCCGCGCGGCGACCGAGATCGGCCATCCGCACAGCGCGGCGCTCACGCTGGAAGTCAACGGCGAGGTTCGCCAGCGTGCCGATATTGCGCAGATGATCTTTGCCGTGCCGGAAATCCTCGCACGTCTGTCGCGCCTGTTCGAACTCAAGGCCGGCGATCTCGTCTTCACCGGCACGCCGGCCGGCGTCGGCCCGCTCGCGCGCGGCGATGTCGTTCATGCGCGCCTTGCCGGAGTTGCGGAACTGCGCGGCCGCATCGTCTGAAGCCGCAACGCGTCACGCTTTTTGCAGACTATTGCGCTAGATTCGGCATGCCGCGATGGGGAGCGGCGTCCGGTTCGTCCAACCCAGGAGCAGGCGCATGAGTTTCTTCGGCGAGTTCAAAACCTTCGCGATGAAGGGCAACGTGGTCGACATGGCCACCGGTATCGTGATCGGCGCGGCGTTCGGCAAGATCGTCTCGTCGCTGGTCGACAACGTGATCATGCCACCGATCGGCGTGCTTATCGGCGGCATCGATTTCTCCAGCCTCGCGGTCAACATCGGCAACCCTGTCGTCGACGCCAAGGGCATCGTCACCGGCGGGGCGATCATCAAGTACGGCGTGTTCCTCAACACCATCATCCAGTTCATCATCATCGCGTTGGCGATCTTCCTCGTGATCAAACTGATGAACCGCATGGTCAAGAAACAGGAAGCCGCGCCGGCCGCACCACCGCCGCAGGAAAAACTGCTCACCGAAATCCGCGATCTGCTCAAGGCGCAGAAGTAGACGCGCATGCCGATTGGAACCGGAGCCAGCCAGGTTCCGGTTTCAGCGACGCCGAGGGCCTATCGCCCACTACCGGCCCGCCCCATTTGCCGGCGGCAAGGACGCGTTTCGACCGGGCGCCAATCGTTTTCCCGGATTTCTCGTTCGTATTTCCCCGTATTTTGCGTTTCTCCCGGTAACGGGCGGCATCGTGCCGTCCGTCGCGCCTGCCCGGGAGAAACACCATGTCCGCCCTTTTGCCACGCTGGATCGTCCTGCTCGCCCTTGCCGCCGCCATGCCGGCGCCGGCCGCGACCCTTACTGTCACCACCGACCACGACGAAGCCAACTGCCGAAGCGAATCGGGCTGCTCGACCGCGGCCAACGGGCCGGGCGAGAACTACCCGAACTCGACCGGCTGTTCGCTCCGTGAGGCGCTGCAGGACGTCGCCGACGCCGGCAATACCGTGGCGATTTCCTATCCCGAATGCGGCGCCCCAACCGCGGGCGGGAGCAACACCATCAACCTGGGTACGCACAGCATCGTGGTCAACGCCACCGAACTGAACCCAGGCGACGTGAACGGCACCGCGACCATGAACAACGGCTCGTTGCCGTTTGTGGGCGCGGCGGCGACTTACGGCGCACTGACAATTACCGGCGGTACCGCCGTGTCCTGCTTCAGCGACCCGAATGCGATGCCGGCAGTGGATGGCGTGATCATGTTCCACGAAGCCAGCGGCGGCAACCTCACCTTCAGCGGCGTGCACCTGCAAAATTGCACGGCGCCGGCCGGTGGCGTGGCGATTACCAACCAGTCCGATGGCGACCTGTTCCTCACCGGCGTGACTTTCACCAATATCCGCGGCACCAACGACACCGACGGCGGCTGCATCGTGCACGGCAGCGGCAATCTGAGCATCCTCGGCGGCAGCTTCACCGCCTGCATCACCGACAACGGCAGCGCGATTCCCGGCGGCGGCAGCAATGGGCGCGGCGGTGCGCTGTCCATCGGCGCTGTTGGCAACAGCACCGCCGTGACGATTTCCGGGACGACGTTTCAAGGCAATATTGCATCCGCCAGCGGCGGTGCGATCTTGCTCAAAGGCACCGATGCCATCTCGATCAGCGGAGCCGCGTTCCAGGGCAATATCGCCAATGGCAACACCCACGACAGCGGCAACGCCGAACTGGGCGGCGGTGCGATTTTCGCCAGCAACACCGCCAACGGCGGTTTCAGCGGCGGCAGCAGCGTGAACGCCAGCGATTTCCTGATCTTCAATTCCTCCTTCATCGCGAATCTGGCGCCCAACGGCACCGGTGGAGCGATCGTTCTCACGGGCGCGGGCAGCCTCACCTACGGCAGCCTGGTCATCGACCAGACGACCGTCCTCAACGGCAGTCTTCCGGGCGGCATCATCGCCAGCAATTTCAGCGCGAATCAGGCCGGCGGCACCTGGAACGGCGCGCCGGTGGATCCGCGCGCCGGCTCCGGCGGCGCAATCTACGCCAGCGGCAAGGTCAGCATCCTGAGTTCGAGTTTCGTCGGCGGCAATGCCAGCCAGAATGCGAACGGTGGGGCGATCGCCTACTTCGACGGCACGGCGAGTTTTCCTCCACTATCCGTCGCGAACGTGACGATCAACGGGAATAGCGCGCAAGTCCAGGGCGGGGCGATCGCGAACCTGAAAACCGTCATCAGCAGCAATGGACAGATCGATCTGACCAACGCGACGATTGCCGGCAACACCACGACTACCGGTGGCGCGTTCTACAACGCCGGGAGCGCAGGCGACATCAATGCACGCAATACGATCTTCTCCGGCAATACAGGTGGCAACTGCTCCGGTCCGCTGACCGACACGGCTGGCAACCTGCAATTCAATCCGGCCAGCGGTTGCGCCGCGATCGCGAACACCGGTGACCCGAAACTGCAATCCGCGGCGCCGTTCGGCGGCGCCAACGCGCTGGTGTTCGTGATGCAGCTCGACAGCGGCAGTGCCGCGTCGGGCAGCGGCGATCAGCCGACTTGCACGGCCTCGCCGATCGTGAATCTGGATGCGGCGCTGAATTCGCGCCCCAGCGGCAAGCCCATGTGCGATGCCGGCGCGTTCGAATCGGGGATCGCGCCCGATCTGACCGTCGCCAAGACACATGCCGATCCCTTCATCTCACCGTCCACCGGCGACACCTATACGATCACGGTCAGCAACAGCGGCAACGATTCCACCACTGGCACGGTGGCCGTGGCTGATTCCTTGCCGTCCGGCCTGACCGCCACGGCGATAAGCGGCAGCGGCTGGAGCTGCACGCTGGGCTCGCTGACCTGCACGCGCAGCGACGCATTGGCTGCCGGCTCCTCTTATCCGCCGGTCACTCTGACCGTGGATGTCGATCCGGGCCTTTCCGGAATGATCGTCAATTCCGCAGCCGTTTCCGGCGGCGGCGAGGCGAACACCGGCAACGACGTGGCGAACGACTCGACCAATCTCGTGCCGCCGCCCGACCTGACGATCGCCAAGACGCACTCCGGCAACTTTGCCAAGGGCCAGGTCGGCGCCACCTTCACGATCACGGTCAGCAATGTCGGCAGTGGCCCGACCAGCGGCACGGTGAGCGTGGTCGACAACCTGCCGGCAGGCCTGACCGCCACTGCGATGAGCGGCACTGGCTGGAGTTGCAACTTGGCGACGCTGACCTGCACGCGCAGCGATGTGCTGGCCGCAGCGCCGGCTGCCTATCCGCCAATCACGGTGACGGTGGATGTCGCTGCCAATCCACCGGCGCAAGTGATCAATTCCGCCGATGTGTCCGGCGGCAGCGATGGCAATATCAACAACAACCACGTCGACGACGGAACCACGTTGCCGGTGCGATTGCAGTCGTTCAAGGTCGACTGAAAAAGAATGCGTCAACGCCGCGGCGCGCGCGTGCCCGCGGCGTGATGGCGTTGGCGCCAGTATTCCCCGAACAGCACCGCCGCGCTGGCCGATACATTCAGGCTTTCCACCGCGCCCGATCCGGGGATGGTCATGTGCAAGTCCGCGCGATCGATCAAGGCGCGGCTCAGGCCCTCGCCTTCCGCGCCGAGCGCGAACACCAGCCGCGGCGGCAGGCGCGACGCGAACAGCGCTTCGCCTTCGTGCGGCACGGTGGCGGCGAGCGTGAACCCCGCATTGCGCAATGTGCCGAGCGCATCCTCACCCGGCGCGATGCGCGCCATCGGCACGGCCTCGGCGGCGCCTTCGGCAACGCGGCAAGCGGCGCCGGAAAGGCCCGGAGCGGCATCGGCCGAAAGCAGCACGCCGGCCGCGCCGAAATTCGCCGCGCTGCGCAGCACCGCGCCGATGTTGTGCGGATTGCCCACCCCATCGAGCCATGCCAGCAGCGCAGGCTGCGGCGCGCGCGGCAGGCGTTGCAACAACGCCGTCAGCGACGGCAACGGGATCTTGCGCGCCTCGAAACACACGCCTTCGTGGTGCTGACTGGTGGTGAGTTTTTCCAGGTCCGTGTTGCCGACCACGCGATAGCCGAGTTTTTTCTGCACGCACCAGGCGAGCACCGCCTTGAATTGCGGGATACGCGATTCGAGCAGGTACACCTTGCGCAGATCGTGCGGGCGTTTGGCGAACAGCGCGAGGCAGGCATTGATGCCGTACACGCGCATCTCGTCGGCATTGCGGCGCGACGGCGCCGTGCGTTCGGGGGTTTGTTCGTTCATTCGAGGGCCAGCGCGGGATCGGCCGGCGCAGCATGCCTGACCGGCCGCAGCAGGGCCAGCAGCGGGATCGCGGCCAGGGTCAGGAGCATCATCAGCCAGAAATCGTCGAGGTAGGAAATCGTCGCCGCCTGGCGCGTGACCTCGCCATTGAGCGCTTCCAGGCTGGCCGCCGCCGTCAGTCCGCTCATGTGCGGGCGGATTGCCGCGTCGAACGGCGTCAGGCGTGCGGCAAGTTCGGCATGGTTGACCTGGGTGTTGT
>JAICYA010000240.1 GCA_025934455.1 Rudaea sp. | reverse complement strand
ATCGAGGATTCCCGAGCCCAGGTGCGCGTGCAGTCCGGCGATGCGCACGTCGTGACGCGCGGCGAGGCGCTGGAACTCGGGCAATTCGTCCAGCGCCAGGCCAAACTTGGATTTGGCGCCGCCGGTCTTGACCTTGTCGTGGTGGCCACGGCCACTGCCGAGATCGAGGCGCAGGAAAATCTCACGGCCGGAAAAATCCGCGCCCCATTGCGCCAACGGGTGCAGGTTGTCGAGCGTGAGCGGAATCTTGCGCGCGAGCGCGTCGGTATATTCGACATGCGGCGCGAAGTTGGGCGTAAACAGAAGCGCAGCACCTGAAACCTGCATGGCACGTTCCAACTCGCCTGGCGACACGCATTCCAGACCGAAACCCTGTGCCGCGATTTCACGCAGCAAGGCCGGATGCGCATTCGCCTTGATCGCATAGAACCAGCGATCCACGCACGGCACTCCTGCGCGCAGCGCCCGCGCGCGTTCACGCACCGTCGCCGGATCGTAGACGTAGCGCGGCGTGCCCGTCTGCGCCAGTCGCAGCAGTTCGACGCGGCGCGCCCGCCACCATGCCGCGGCCTGCGTGCCTTGCGCCTGCCGGTACAACTCGCACCAGCTCGGGCCGAAGACCGATCGATCCTCCACGCGCATCGCCTCGGCCTTGATCAGCAGTGCGTGCAGGGCCGGCACCATGTCGGCGGCGATGTCCTCGTCGACGACGAAGGTGAGGTTGAGGTTGTTCGAGGACTGCGAAATCAGGTGCACGCGCTGCGGACCGAATTCGGCAAGCACGCCGGAGAGCTTGTGCAGCATCGAGCGCATGCCACGCCCGACCAGCGTGATCGCCGCGCACGGCGCGATGACTTTCACGCGACAGACTTTCGCCAGGTCTGCGCACAACGCGGAAAGCACGTCGGAATTGACCAGGTTCTCGGTCGGGTCGAGCGAGACGGTGACGTTCGTTTCCGAGGTGCCGACCAGGTCCACCGACAGGCCGTGGCGCTTGAAATGCTCGAACACGTCGGCGAGGAAGCCGACCTGCTGCCACATGCCGATGGATTCCATCGCGATCAGGGTGATGCCGCCGCGCGAGCTGATGGCCTTGACGCTGGGTGCGGCATCCGCCGCGATCGTGCCGACCTCAGTACCTGCAAGGTCCGGGAAATTCGTGTCCTTGATCGCGAGCGGCACGCGCGCTTCGCGCACCGGGTTGATGCAACGCGGATGCAGCACCTTGGCGCCGGTGGTGGCAATTTCCTGCGCTTCTTCGTAATCGAGCCGGGCGAGCAGGCGTGCGTTCGGCACCTGGCGCGGATTCGCGCTGAACATGCCCGCCACATCCGTCCAGATTTCCACTTTTTCGCATTTCAGCAAGGCGCCGAAGTAGCTTGCCGAGGTATCCGAGCCGCCACGGCCGAGGATCACAGTCTCGCCCTGCGGATTGCGCGCCATGAACCCTTGCGTGACGAAAAGGGATCCGCGCGCGGCGAGGCCGTGCGCGAACGCCGCGTCCGGCGCGGTCGGCACCGAGGCCGAGAGATAACGCGCCCACGCGTTCTGGTTCGGCATGGGCTGGGCCAGCAGATGTGCGCGCGCGTCCAGCCAATGCGCCGGCAGATCCTGCCGGTTCAGATACGCCACGCCCAGCGTCGATGACAACTGCTCGCCGAGCGCCAGCACTTCGGCCTGCCACGGCAAACCGCCGCCGTCGGCGCGCACGTTCGCGGCCAGCGCGTCGAGACGCTCGAGCCAGTACTGCATCGGCGCGCGATCGGTCAGCTCCAGTTCCGCGAACATCGCCTCATGGCGTGCGCGGATTTCATCGCAGATGGCGGCACGTTTGGCGGCATCGGCTTGCGCCTCGCCCAACGCCTTTAGCTTGTCGGTGATGCCGGACAGCGCGGACACCACGATCAGCACGTTCCTGCCGCGCTGGCGCCACGCGCGCGCGATGGCGGCGATCTTGTCCCAGCGCTCGCGCGTGGACACGCTGGTGCCGCCGAACTTGAGCACGATCCACGGCGCGTGCGGATCGGGCGCGGACTCGGCAGCGGCAGGGATCATTGGGCGGACTTCAGCGCGGAAGCGGAGCCGTCATTGTCCTTGTGCGGCGCAAAAAAACAAGTAAAGAATGGGACTATCCGATGTCGGTTCGATGACGAAGCCGGATGCAGCGGCCAACGCGATTTTTCCGCTATCATCCGCCAGCCGTCGTATGTGTCAATCGCGGTCGGGTTGGATTCATGCCACGGCCTGACGGCAATGGGGTAATTTTTTCGCCGGGCTTCCCGAGCCACAAGACAATTGGAGCGCACATGTCCCGTACTCTCTTCGTGAAATCGCTGCCGATACTGGCCGGCAGCCTGTTCGCCGTCACCGTCGCATTCGCCCAGAACATCACCACATCCGGCATCAACGGTCGCGTACTCGACGCCGCAGGCCAGCCCGTCGCGGGCGCCACGGTGGTCATCAGGCACCGCCCGACCGGCACGGTTGTGGAGACGACCACGGATGCTGCGGGTCGCTATTCCGCACAGGGTCTGCGCGTAGGCGGCCCATTCGACGTGCGCGCGGACAAGGACGGGGCACCCGTTGCCGAGCAGGACAACATCTATTTGCAGCTCGGCCAGCCGTCGTCGATCAACCTTGCGGCAGCAGCAAAAACGCTTGAATCCATTACCGTCAACGCATCGGCGTTCGCATTGACGTTCGCCTCCGACAACAAGGGCTTGTCGACGAACATTTCGCAGCGCCAACTGCAGGCCACGCCGACGGGCAACCGCTCGATGGACGACGTGCTGCGACTGGATCCGCGCGTGACGGTCATGGACCAGGGCATCGGCTCTGTATCTGCAAACGGCCAGAACAATCGCTACAACAACATCGCTGTCGATGGCGTGAGCCAAGGCGATCCGTTCGGGCTCAACGCGAACGGCTTGCCCTACCAGAAATCACCGATCTCGCCGGAATCGATCGCGGAGTACAACATCGCCACGGCGAACTACGATGTCGTATCCGACTCGATCGGTGCTGACGTCAATGCCGTGACCAAATCCGGCACGAACGAATTCCATGGCGACGCTTACTATTCCTATCGCAACGCCAAACACCTGGTCGGCGATGCTGGCTGGTTGAACAGCGGCGTGCCCGGCAACAAGTACAACGGCTACCACCTGGACTGGACCGGCGGCTTCAACCTTGGCGGCCCGATCATCAAGGACACGTTGTTCTTCTTCATCGCCGCCGAACACGAACGCACGACCGGAATCGGTGCGGATTCGGTAAATGGCCTCGACTACAGTCTGGGCAACGGATCCTCGACGAGCAACAAGATTTCCCCGGGCGATGTGCAGAAGGTCATCGACGCGGCGACCGCACTGGGCCTGCACCCGGGCGTGTTCGGCGCCGGAGCGGGCGGCCTGACCTACGATGACAAGCGTTACCTTGCCAAGCTCGACTGGAATATCGCGAGCGGCCACCGCGCCAACTTCACCTACCAACGCACCCAGGAGCAGTTGCCGGCGGTTGGCGGCAATTCCACCAATAGCGTCGGCTTGTCCAGCTACACGTACACGAAGGCGATCAAGACCGACAACTTTGTCGCCAGTATCTTCGACGACTGGTCCGATCAGTTCTCCACCGAAGCGAAAATCGGCTATCAGAAGTACTCGCAAATCACGACCGCACCCTGGCAGCAGCCGGCGATTGCCGTGAATCTGTCGCCCACCGGCAATGGACCGACCATCAATCTCGGCGAGGAGCAATTCCGCCACTACAACCGCATCAACACGAAGAAAACCAGCCTGTTCTTCGCCGGCACGTACACGGTGGGAGATCACGCGATCAAGGCCGGCTTCGACTACACCAGCACCGACATCTACAACCTCTTCGGTCGCACCGAATTCGGACAATACACGTTCTGGGGCATCGACAATTT
>JAICYA010000310.1 GCA_025934455.1 Rudaea sp. | reverse complement strand
TCGCACAGGCGCTGGCGCAGGCCGCGGAAAACCTGCCGGTCAAAACCGCCGCTGACCTGCGCACCATCCCCGGCGGCGGCCTCGAAGGCAGGATCGACGGTCGCAACTTGCGTCTCGGCCAGCGCGCGTTCGTCATCGGCGGCAATGTCGACGACGACGGCGTGATCCTCGCCGAAGACGGCGACATCATCGCCACGTTCCGCCTGCGCGAACGCCTGCGGCCCGGTGCGCGTGAGGCGCTGGATGCGCTGCGTGCCGATGGCGTCACGATCGAACTTGCCAGCGGCGACGCACAGGCGAAGGTCGCCGCCGTCGCGCAGCGGCTCGGCATCGAAACCCGGCATGCGCGCATGAATCCAGCCGACAAGCTTGAACGCCTGCGTGCGCTGCGTGCGGACGGTGCACGCGTTATCGCCATCGGCGACGGCATCAACGACGCGCCGGTGCTGGCCGGTGCGGATGTCGCGATCGCGCTCGCCTCGGGCGCGGAACTTGCGCAAGCCGCCGGCGACATCGTGCTCGATGGCGCGCATTTGCCTGCGCTCGCGCAGGCACGCGCGGTCGCGCGCGAGACGCTCGCCGTGCTGCGCCAGAACCAGCGCTGGGCGCTCGCCTACAACCTCGCCGTGGTACCGTTCGGCGCGCTCGGTTTCGTGCCGCCGTGGCTGGCCGCGATCGGCATGTCGATGAGTTCGCTCGTGGTGATCCTGAACGCACTGCGCATCGGTCGGCGCACACCGACTCCGGCGCAGACTACCCCATCGGCCACCCTGCGCACGGCGCCATGAACATACTCGTCGTGATGATTCCGCTGTCCATCCTGCTCCTGATCGGTGCCGGCATCGCGTTCTTCTGGGCGGTGGAACACGACCAGTTCGACGATCTGGACACGCCGAAATTGTTGCCCTTGCTCGATGATCCGGCGCCGAAGGAATCCGCTCCGGAAAAGGTCGAGCGCGAGGATCCGCCGAAATGAACGGCACGCTGACGCTCGCTGCCGCGCTCCTGCTGGGTCTCGCCGCGAGCGGGCATTGCCTGGTCATGTGCGGGGGCATTTCCGCGGCGCTCGGCATTGGCACGGCCAAACGCGCCGACGGCCGTCCGCGCCCGCTGCTGCTGATCGGCTACCAACTCGGCCGCGCGACCTCGTACACGCTGGCCGGACTCCTGCTCGGCGGCGCACTCGGCGCATTGATCGGCGTGCTCGACATCGAATCGGTACGGCGCGCGCTGCGCGCGTTGTCCGCCGCCGCGCTGCTGTTCGGCGCGCTGGTCGCATTCGGGCGCCTGCGCGATCCTGGCTTTGGCATCGGCCATCGCCTGTGGCAGCGCATCGCGCCGCTCGGACGGCGCCTGCTGCCGGTGACGAGCCTGCCGCGCGCGCTCGCCTTCGGCATGGTCTGGGGCTGGATGCCCTGCGGCTTCGTCTACACCGTGCTGCTGATCGCCGCGTTGCAGGGCGACGCGCTGCAGGGCGCAATGACAATGGCGGCGTTCGGCGTCGGCACCCTGCCTTCGATGTTCCTTGCCGCGTTCGGGGCGCAGCGTTTTGCCGGCTTCAGCGCGGCGCACCCAACTGCGCGGCGCATCGCTGGATTTGCCCTGCTTGCCAGCGCGGTCCTCACGCTGGCGGGGCCGTGGCTGCCGCCGATTCCGTGGTTGCATGCGTGTCTGCCGTTCGCCTGTCGCACGCCCTGATCCGAGCGGCTGCTATCCTTTGCGGATTCCCCCACGACTTCGCGACATGGACTTTCTCGATCTGCTCGATTCCCGCCGCTCCACGCCCGCACGCCAGCTTGGCGAGCCCGGACCGACACCCGCGCAGCTTGAGCGTCTGCTCGGCGCAGCGATCCGCGTTCCGGACCACGGCAAGCTCGCGCCGTGGCGATTGCTCACGATCAGCGGCGACGCGCGCATCGCGCTCGGCGAAAGGCTCGCGCAAATCCATCAGCGCATCGAACCTGACATCGCGCCCGCGCTGCTGACCAAGGATCGCGAGCGTTTTTCCTTCGCGCCGCTGATCGTCGCGGCGATCGCGCGCATCGACGAGCAGCATCCGAAGATTCCCGCGCAGGAACAGCTGCTGTCCGCCGGCTGTGTCGCTTACAACCTGTTGCTCGGCGCGCAGGCGCTCGGTTTCGGCGCGCAGTGGCTGACCGGCTGGGCGGCCTACGACGCCGATGCCGCGGCATTGTTCGGATTGGCGGCGCACGAGCGCATCGTCGCCTTCGTGCACATCGGCACACAGAAGGAGACCGCACCCGAGCGCACACGGCCCACACTGCGCGATGTCGTCGGCGAGTTGCGCCTGTGATGCATACGGTTCATTTGATCGATGCGAGCCTGTACATTTTCCGCGCCTGGCATTCGATGCCGCCGGATTTCGTCGACGCCGATGGCGCGCCGGTCAACGCGGTGCACGGCTTCACCCGCTTCCTGTGCGATTTCCTCGAACGCACGCGGCCGACTCACATCGCGGTTGCCTTCGACGAATCGCTGACCAGCTCGTTCCGCAACGCGATCTATCCCGCCTACAAGGCCAACCGCGAGTTGCCTCCAGCGGAGTTGAAGGTGCAGTTCGATTACTGCAAGCGCGTCGCCGCCGCACTCGGACTTTGCGTATTGCGCGACACGCAATACGAAGCGGACGACCTGATCGGCAGTGCGCGCACCGTCGCCCGCGCGCACGGCATGCGCAGCGTGATCGTCTCGGCGGACAAGGATTTCGGCCAGCTCATCGGCGATCACGATGAACAATGGGACTTCTCGAAAGACCAGCGCTGGGACGCGTACGGCGTCAAGCAGCGCCTCGGCGTGCGTCCGGACCAGGTCGCCGATTTCCTCGGCCTGACCGGCGATGCCGTCGACAACATCCCCGGCGTGCCCGGCGTCGGCGCGAAAACCGCGGCGCAACTGCTCGCCAACTTCGACTCGCTTGACGCGCTGTACGGGCGCATCGAGGAAGTCCCCTACCTGCGCCTGCGCGGCGCCGGACAGACCTATGTGCGGCTGAAAGAACACCGTGCGCAGGCGATGCTTTCGCGCACGCTCGCGAGCATCGTGCTGGATGCGCCGGTGCCGGCGCATCCGTCCGGTCTTGTACGT
>JAICYA010000382.1 GCA_025934455.1 Rudaea sp. | reverse complement strand
GGCCCAGGCCGCGTCACCGGCGCCGTAGAAGGGGCTGAGTGGGTTGTCGCTCTGCCCGCCTGGCATGTGGAAATAACCGAATTCCTCGTGGCCGGGCTCGACCACGAAACGTTCCGATGCGCCGAAGCTCGCCGCCTGCACGCGCGGCATGTTGGCATCGCCCGGCAGTTCGCGGCTGGGCATGTCGAGCAGCCAGCCCAGTCCCGGCAGTGCGACGCTCAGCGCATGCCGGATGTGCGTTTTCGTGACCTCGCCCCAGCGGCGCTGCGCGATGCCGCCCGGCATCGCCGACAGCCTCTCGCCAACGCGCTGTGCGCAGCGTTGCAGCAGATCGTCCCAATTCGCATAGCCCGGCGGCAGCAGGTTTCCCGGACGATGCAGCAGGATGTCGTCGGCCAGGGTTTCGGCCTGGCCCAGCTTGGGCAGCTTGAATTGCGGATATTTCGCTCGCACCGCGGCAGCGAAGCCGTCGAGCACGGTGTCGATGGTTTCCTGGCGGAAATCGTGGGCGAGCCGATAACCGACCGAAGCCGGATCGGCGCGGTCGTTCCAGTCCATCGTATACTTTTTCATGTCGGCGAAGGGCGGAGCATCGCCTGCCTTGGCCAGCACCCTGCCGAGCAGTTCGTGCCAGTTGCGCATCAGCAAGGCGCGGTCGTCGAGCTGGATCGCGAGCATGTCGTCCGGCGTGAATTGGCTCTTCGCCTTCAGGTCGTCGCGGATCTGGCGCGTGCGCGCACCGAAGTCGTAGCCACCGTCGCCGAGTTTGGCGTAGTCGGCGCTTTGCCAATCGAGCGTGCGCGAATTCGCGGTCCAGATGCGCTGCGCCGGCGGATTGGGCAGGCGCGGATAGTCGCCGGGCGCGAGCCAGCCGTTCCAACCGGTATCGGGTTGGCTCCAGTCGCAGGGCAGCAAGGGATCGCAGGCGCCGTCGCGCTTCGGGATTTTTCCCGCAATCGTCCAGGCGATGTTGCCGGAACGGTCGCCGACGACAAAATTCTGTGCCGGCATGCCCGACGCGTTGGCGATGTCCATTGCCTCGTCCACGGTTTCGGCGGTATCCATGCGCGCGAACGTCATGTTGATGCCGCCGGGTTCGATCGCGGTCCATGCCAGCGCGAGTGGCACGCCGTCCGCGTCCTTGGCGAGGATCGGGCCCCATTGCGTGTCGCGCACCTCGAGCTTCAGATCCGGCGCATTGTGGACTTTAATGATTTGTGTACTTTGCGACAATGCTTTCCAGCCAGCGGCGGTCTTGTAGCGTGTCGGGTCCTTGGGATCGAGCACGACGCGCACGAAATCCATCCAGTCGCCGTAGCTGTTGGTGAAGCCCCAGGCGACGCGGCGATTGCTGCCGGCGACCAGCGCCGGCAGACCAGGCAGGGTAACGCCGATCAGGTCGACGTTTTCGCCGGCGCGGCGCGGATTCGGATACTCGATGCGCGTGCGGAACCAGATGTTCGGCACGTGCAGTGGCAGGTGCATGTCGTCGGCAATCAGCGCGGCATGTGTGGCGGTGAGCGCGCCGTTGACGGCAAATCCATTGCTGCCGGGCGTGGTTTTCGGCTCGGCGCGAGGCGGCGGGACATGCAGCAATTTCGGATCGACCTTGCGCAGATCCAGGTCGGTGGCGCCGGGAATGTCCGGGTAGTTCATCGGCGGACCGAGCAATGGCGCATCCCATGGCCCGCCGCTGGCGGCGAAGAACTTGTAGGTCTTGTCGCCGAGTGCGGACTTGATCTGTGCAAACGCGAGTTCGCGCGCGTTGTCGGCACCGTTGAGGTCGAAAAACATCGCATCGATGGCAAGAATGCAATCGGCATCGTTCCACGGTGCCGGCTTCTCGCCTAGCAGCCAGTACTCCCAGGGCCGCGACGACAGCGCAGCGAGTCCGGCATTGACGCCGTCACGGTAGGCGTCGAGCGTGGCACGTTCGTCTGCGGTCAACGCGGCGAGTGTCGCCTGCGCACGCTCGCGCAGGCGGAACGGCCGATGCTGCTTGTCCGTATCCACCGCTGCGCTGCCGACCAGTTCGGACAATTCGCCCGCGGCCATGCGCCGCATCAGGTCCATCTCGAAGAAGCGCTCCTGCGCGTGCACGAAACCGAGCGCGAACATCGCATCGTTGCGGCTTTGCGCCTTTATCGTGGCGACACCCAGTGCGTCGCGCGCAATCGTAGTCTGCGCATGGACTCCGCCGAGTGCGAGTGTCCCGTCGAACTGCGGCAGGCTGGCGCGCAACAACAGCCAGATCGCGAGTGCGAATCCGGCGACGAGGATCAGCAGTGCGCCGATGATGCGGCGAAAAAAGCGATGTCGTTTCTTCATGTTCAACCCGTCGTCTCTATCCGCTCGACGCGCGTGAACCCGCGCGGCAGGTTGCTGCCGCGCTGCGCACGG
>JAICYA010000431.1 GCA_025934455.1 Rudaea sp. | reverse complement strand
TCTGCGCGCCCCACAGTGCATCGGCGGGTACCTGCAACTCGCCCATGCTGTCGTGTTCGATGCGGAAGTTCGGCATTGCCCTGGTTCCAGTCGGTAAAGCCGGACATTATAACGAGTGGCCACCGCTACAATGCCGCTTTTGCGCCGCCACGGAGCCGCCGTCCATGCAACTCGAACCGCTTACCGCAGTCTCGCCACTGGATGGGCGCTACGCCGGCAAGGTCGACGCGCTGCGCCCGATCTTCAGCGAATACGGACTGATGCACCGCCGGGTGCAGGTCGAGATCGCGTGGTTGATTGCGCTTGCCGACGAGCCGGGAATCGCTGAGCTGCCGCCCTTTCCGGCCGGCGCCCGCGCCAAGCTGCAGCAGATCGCGACTGGCTTTTCGGTCGCCGACGCGGCGCGCATCAAGGCCATCGAAGCGACCACCAACCACGACGTCAAGGCGGTCGAATATTTCATCAAGGAGCGCATCGGCGACGACGCCGAACTGAAGCAGGCGCGCGAGTTCGTCCACTTTGCGTGTACCAGCGAGGACATCAACAACCTGTCCTATGCGCTGATCCTGCGCGACGCGCGCGAGCATGTGCTGCTGACCGAACTGGATCGCACGACCGCGAATCTGCGTGAACTTGCGCACGCGCACGCGGCTTTGCCGATGCTGTCGCGTACCCACGGCCAGACCGCATCGCCCACCACGCTCGGCAAGGAAATGGCCAACGTGGTGGCACGCCTCGAACGCCAGCGCGCGAGCCTCGCGGCCATCACGATCCCGGGCAAGATCAACGGCGCGGTCGGCAATTTCAACGCGCACGCGATTGCATACCCCGAAATCGACTGGCGCGGATTCTCGCGCCGCTTCGTCGCAGGGCTGGGCCTTGCGTGGAGCGAATACACCACCCAGATCGAACCGCACGACGGCGTCGCCGAACTCTGCGATGCACAACGCCGCGTCGACACCATCCTGATTGACCTCGTGCGGGACATCTGGGGTTACATCTCGCTCGGCTACTTCAAGCAGACGCTCAAGGCCGGCGAAGTCGGCTCGTCGACGATGCCGCACAAGGTCAACCCGATCGATTTCGAAAACGCCGAAGGCAATTTCGGCATTGCCAACGCGTTGTTCGAACATTTCAGCCGCAAGTTGCCAATCAGTCGCTGGCAACGCGACCTCACCGATTCGACGACCCTGCGCGCGCTGGGCGAAGCCTTTGGCCACGCCGTGATTGGTTTCGCCTCGTTGGCGAAGGGCTTGGGCAAACTCGAAGTCAACGCCGGCCGCATCGCCGCCGATCTCGATCACACCTGGGAAGTGCTGGCCGAAGCCGTGCAAACGGTCATGCGCCGCTACGGCCTGCCGCAGCCCTACGAGCAACTCAAGGCGCTGACCCGCGGCAAGGGCATCTCGCAGGCGACGCTGCAGCAATTCATCCAGGCGCTCGAACTGCCCGCGCCGGCCAAGCAGCGCTTGCTGGCATTGACGCCGACCACCTACACCGGCCTCGCCGCCGACCTCGCGCGCGACATCTGACATGCCGGCACCCGCGCTCGAAGTCCATGCGCGCAACGGGCAACTGCTGGGCATGTCGCCGGCGCGTTTCCTGCGCGACTACTGGCAGAAGCGGCCGCTGCTTATCCGCAACGCCCTCCCGGGTTTCCAGCCGCCCCTGACGCCAGACGAGCTTGCGGGTCTTGCCTGTATGCAAGGGGCGCTGGCAAGAATCGTTTTGCACAAGCAAGATGCAAAGGCGCGGGATTATGCGCCGCATCCTGGGGCTCACCCCTTCGGAGCCATCGGCTCCGCCGATGTTCGCTCCGGCGTCCTGCCTCCGCAGTCCCGCCTGCGCGGGAATGACGGCGAATGGGTGCTCCGCACCGGCCCATTCGACGAAGCCGTCTTCGCGCAGCTGCCGGAATCCAACTGGACGTTGCTGG
>JAICYA010000118.1 GCA_025934455.1 Rudaea sp. | reverse complement strand
TTCGACGATGTCCACGATCACGGCGCACGATCCAGGAACCCGATTGCTGGTCAAAGGCAAAACGGTCGATTTGCCGGTGACGCAGAGCATGAAAGGCACGAGCTTCGGCAATTACGAGTTCAAGGCGACGAACGGGGACAATGCGTTTTACGGCATACTGCCGCTGAAATTCAAGGGCGGCCATCTCGCGGCCGATATCATCCTGTTCGCGCCCGCAGCCTTTTTCAATCTGCGCCAGGCGTTCGCCTATTACGAGATCGACGTGAAGGATGGTGTAATCCGCTACAAGGAAAAAGCCGGCGATCCGTGGACTGAATACACGCCGAAAGCCGAAGAAGCCGCGCATGCCAGGAGTTTCTACGAAGGCAGCGCCGGTGCATCACCCGCCACCGCCGGGTCGCACTGACAACCGCCGAGCGCGATGTCGAGCCAAGGCCTCGCGCTCAACCCAAAGCCGAAAGCTCGCGATTCAGGATTTCCGGATCGCCGAGATTCAACTCCACCAGCCGCTTCAGCTCGGCGAAGCTGTCGAGGTCGATCTTCTGCCACTGGAAGCCGATGCGGTGCGGCATGATGTGCGCGGCGACGACGCCCATGCTGATGATCACCGAGTTGTTGATGCGCAGGTCCATGCGGTAACTGGAGCCGATCTTGCCGTTCCAGCCGGGCGGATGTTCGATCAGCACGCCCTTGAGCGAAATGTCGTCGAGCTTGCTCTCCCACATCGCCTTGTCCGAATACAGCTTCACCGTGCCTTCGAAGTGAAAGCGCTGGAAGCGGCGGCGTTCGGCGGCGTTGGCAGGCTTGCTCATGTGCCGATTCTGCACAGCGGCGCGGCGGCAATCAAGGCACGCGCTTGAGGACGAGTTCGAGCACGAAGCGGCTGCCGAAGAAGGCGAGCAGCAACAGGATCATGCCGGACAAGGTCATGCGCACCGCGCGTCGGCCGCGCCAGCCGTAGCGCCAGCGCCCGAGCAGCAGGGTGCCGAACACGATCCACGCGCAGATGCTGAGCACGGTTTTGTGGATCAAATGCTGGGCGAAGACGTTGTCGACGAACAGGAAGCCGATGAGGATGGCCACGGTGAGCAGCACGAAGCCGGCGCCGATCGTCTGGAACATCAGGGCTTCGGTCAGGGTCAGCGGCGGCAGGGCGGCGGCGATGCCGTCGAAGCGGCGCGCGCGCAGGGCGTGCTCCTGCAGGGCGAGCAGGATCGCCAGCACGGCGGCGACGCTGAGCACGGAAAACCCGAGCAGGGAAAAAATGACGTGCAGCTTGATCTGCCAGTCGATCGGCAACGGTTCGGTGTGCGGGGCGAGAAACACGTCGATGAGCAACAGGATCGCGGCGAGGGGGAAAACGACCACGCCGAGCGTCGCCACCGGTCGGGCCATGTTCACCAGCAGGCACAGTGCGGCGACGCAGCCGGCGACCAGCGACAGCGCGGCGAAGAAGTGCAGGTCCACGCCGCCGCCGTGCTGCCCGACCAGAATCGCGGCGTGCGTGAGCACGGCCGCGGCGGCGACGAACAACGTCCATGTGCGCGGCGGGCGCGCGAACAGCCATGCCGCGCAAAGGTACAGCGCAGCCGAGATCGTGGCGAGCAAGTGGATCGGCATGGATGCCAGTGTCGCATAGCCGGCGCGGCGAAGGAACGATGCGGCGCTGGTATACTGCGCGCCCCCTGAGATTGTGCCGTATCGCCTCATGTTCGAATCCCTGAGCCAGCGCCTTTCCTCCACCATCGAGCGCCTGCGTGGGCGCGCGCGCCTGACCGAGGCCAACATCCGCGAATCCCTGCGCGAGGTGCGCATCGCCCTGCTCGAAGCCGACGTCGCGCTGCCGGTCGTGCAGGCGCTGATCCAGCGCGTGCAGGTGCGCGCGGTCGGACAGGAAGTCTTGAAGTCGCTCACGCCGGGTCAGGCCCTGGTCAAGGTGGTGCGTGACGAATTGACCGCGGTGATGGGCACGACGAATGCCGACCTGAATCTTGCCGCCGCGCCGCCGGCCATCGTGCTGATGGCCGGCTTGCAGGGTGCGGGCAAAACCACCACGGTCGCCAAGCTCGCGAAGTTCCTCAAGGATCGCAAGAAGAAAAAGGTGATGGTCGTGAGCTGCGACGTGTATCGTCCGGCCGCGATCGAGCAGTTGCGCTTGCTCGCCGAGCAGGTTGACGTGCTGTTCCATCCGAGTACGGGCGATCAGAGTCCGGTTGCCATCGCCAAATCCGCCGTCGATGCGGCGAAGAAGAATTTCGCCGATGTGCTGCTGGTCGACACGGCCGGTCGTCTGGCCATCGATGCGCAGATGATGGACGAGATCAAGGCGCTGCACGCGGCGCTCAATCCCATCGAAACCTTGTTCGTGGTCGATGCGATGACCGGCCAGGATGCGGCGAACACGGCCAAAGCCTTCGCCGAAGCGCTGCCGCTGACCGGCGTCGTGCTGACCAAGACCGACGGCGATGCGCGCGGCGGCGCGGCGCTGTCGGTGCGCTACGTCACCGGACGGCCGATCAAGTTCATTGGCGTATCGGAAAAACCCGACGGGCTGGATGCGTTCTATCCCGACCGCATCGCGCAACGCATCCTCGGCATGGGTGATGTGCTGTCGCTGGTCGAGCAGGTCGAGCAGAACGTCGACAAGGAAAAAGCCCAGAAGCTCGCCGAAAAGGTGATGAAGGGCAAGCGCTTCGACATGAACGACATGCGCGATCAGCTCAGCCAGATGCTCAACATGGGTGGCCTTGCCTCGCTCATGGACAAGCTGCCCGGCGTCGGCGCCTTGCCCGATGCGGTGAAGTCCAAGGTCAACGACAAGGAGATCCACCGCATGGTGGCGATCATCAATTCGATGACCAAGAAGGAACGCCGTCATCCCGACCTGCTCAACGGTTCGCGCAAGGCGCGCGTCGCGCGCGGTTC
This sequence comes from Rudaea sp., assembly GCA_025934455.1. The sequence continues at coordinate 3,590 of JAICYA010000118.1, read as the reverse complement.
CGGCAGCCAGCCGGCCGACGTCAACCGTCTGCTCAAGCAATACATGCAGATGGAAAAAATGATGTCGAAGATGGCCAATGGCGGCATCAAGGGCCTGATGCGGCAATTCGGCGGGGCGATGAAGGGGATGGCCGGTGGTGGCATGCCGCCGGGGAACCTGCCCCGGCATTGACAGCGGCGCGCTCGCGCCGGCGCATTTTCGATCACGGTTCCGCCACAAATCGCCGGATATACTTTCCCCACATCCGACCCTGGGGATCACCAATGATGCGTTCGACCTTCGCGTTGCGTCGCGCCGCGCCAGTTGCTGTTGCGCTTGCCATCCTGCTCGCCGGGTGCGGGAAACCGGAAAACAAGCTGCCGGCGGTGCAGGGCAAGGCGCCTGTCGCCGCGCAGGCAGTCAAGGAACAGGTGCCGCAGGCGTTCGTGCTCGCCTCGGCGCATCCGGAACAATTCCAGGGACAACTCGCGATAGCGCTGGAATTCTCGCACCGCCTCGCCGGTGCGCAGGTCTTCGACACGCTGATCGAGGTCAAGGACGCGAAAGGCGGCGTGGTCAGCGGCAGCTGGGCGCTGGACGAAGACGGCAAGACGCTGCGCTTTCCCTATATCAAGGCTGACGCGACTTACACGGTGCGCATAAAGGACACCGTCGCCGCCGCCGACGGCAAGACGCTCGGCAAATCGGTCGACCGTGACGTCTACACCGGGCCGATGGAACCGGCGGCCGGTTTCGCCTCGCAGGGCAGCGTGTTGCCCGCGCGCGACTCGCGCGGATTGCCGGTGGTATCGGTCAACGTCAAGGATGTCGACGTCCAATTCTTCCGCGTGCACGACGGCGAGCTGTCGAACTTTTTTGCCGCCTACCAGCGCAATGGCAAGCGCTCGGGTTGGGACCTGGATCCGCAATACGGCTGGTATGGCCGCAAGGGCAAGCCGCTGACCCAGATCGCGGATTCGGTTTACGCGAACCGCTTCACCCTCGACGGCAAGCAGAACGAACGCGCGCTGTCCTACCTGCCGATCCAGAACATCGCGGAGTTGTCCAAGCCGGGGCTGTATTTCGCCACGATGCGCCGCGCCGGATCCTTGCGCGACCAGTACGACACGAGCTTCTTTTTCGTCAGCGACATCGGCCTGCACACGCGCGCCTACAAGGACACGCTGTTCGTGCACACGGCCTCGCTCAAAACGGGCGCCGCGCTTGGCGACGTCGACCTGACAGTTGTCGACGCCAAGGGTAATACCGTCGTCGCCGGCAAGACCGGTGCGGACGGCAACGCGTTGCTCGCCTATGCGCTCAAGGCCGATCAGGTGTTGACCGCGAAAAGCGGCAAGGACGTGTCCGTCCTGCCGTTCAATCAGCCCGCATTGGATGTGTCCGATTTCGCGGTCGCCGGGCGCAAGCAGGAATGGTTCGACGTGTTCGCATGGTCGGGTCGTGATCTGTACCGTCCCGGCGAAACGATTCGCTTGTCCGCGCTGCTGCGCGACTACGACGGCAATCCGATCAAACCGCAGCCGTTGTTCGCCACGCTCAAGCAGCCCGATGGTCGCCCATATGCGCAGGCCAAGCTCGATGCCAGGGATCTGGGCTACTTCGATTGGTCGCGGACGATTCCGGTCGATGCGCCGACCGGCAAGTGGCAGGTCGAGTTTCGTCTTGACCCGACGAGCAAGGAGGCGACGCAGAGCATCGCGTTCCGCATCGAGGAGTTCCTGCCCGAGCGACTCAAGCTCGACCTGACCAGCGCGACGCCGACGATCGTGCCCGGCTCGCCGCTGAAACTTGAAGTCGAATCCGATTACCTCTATGGCGCACCCGCCGCCGGCAACCGTTTCACAGCGCGCCTGACGCTGGCGCCCGACGTGCATCCGGTGGAGGCACACGCCGACTATTTCTTCGGCGATCCGACGCTCGAGCTGCCGAAAGAGGCAAAGGACGTGGTCGATGACACGCTCGACGAGCATGGCAAGCTGAGCACCGACGTCGCGATCCTCGACGGCAAGAAACCCACCGCACCCGTTGCCGCCATCGTTTCCGGCAGCGTTTACGAAACTGGCGGGCGCACCGTCACGCGTACGCTCAAGCGGACGGTGTGGCCGGCCGACGCGCTGATCGGCGTGCGCCCGCTGTTCGATCCCAAGGACGGCTCCAACGCGAACGCGCGCGCCGGCTTCGAGCTGATCCGCAGCGATGCGAAGGGCGATTTGCTCGCGGCGAGCAAGCTCAGCGTGAAACTCGTGCGCGAGAATCGCGCCTATCACTGGACCTACGACAACGACAGCGGCTGGCACTTCGACTACAACGTCAATTATGAAGATACGCAAAGCCAATCCATCGATATTTCCGCCGGCGGCACCGCCAAGATCGACGTGCCGGTGGAGTGGGGCAATTACCGCCTCGACGTGACCGATCCCGCGACCGGGCTGACGATGCGCTTTCCGTTCTTCGCCGGCTGGAGCTGGAACGACGACAACCGCGGCAAGGAAGCGCGCCCGGACAAGATCAAGCTCGCGTTCGACAAACCGAATTACCGTACCGGCGACACGCTGAAAGTGACGGTCACGCCGCCGCATGCGGGACCGGGCGTGCTGCTGGTCGAATCCGACCATTTGCTGTACACGCGCGATATCGACGCCAAGGACGGTGCGACGTTCGAGATTCCGGTCACCAAGGACTGGGAACGCCACGACGTGTATCTGACCGCGCTCGTGTTCCGTGGCGGCTCGGCGGCGGACAAGATCACGCCGGCGCGCGCGGTCGGCGAGGCTTTCGTGCCGATGGATCGCAGCGCGCGCAAGGTCGATGTCGCCATCGATGCGCCAAAAACCATGAAACCCGAGATCGACCTGCCGGTGACAGTGAAGGCGCCGGCGCTCGCCGGCAAGAAAGCCTTCGTGACCGTGTCTGCGGTCGATGTCGGCATCCTCAACATCACGCGCTTCGCGCGGCCGGATCCGACCGGCTGGTTCTTCGGCCAGCGCCGCCTGGGCGTGGATGCCTACGACCTGTACGGTCGCGTGATCGAGAGTTTCGACGGCGGTACGGCGGCGAAACTGCGCTACGGCGGCGACATGGCGCTGGCGGCGCTGCCGCAGGCGCGGCGTCCGACCGCGCATGTGCAGACCGTGGATTTGTTCAGTGGGCCGGTCGTACTGGACGCGCAGGGCAACGCGACGGTCGCGCTGAAGATGCCGGATTTCAACGGCACCGTGCGCATCACCGCGCTGGTATTCGGTGAAAACAGCTACGGCGCGAACGATGCCGAAACCATCGTGCGCGCGCCGCTGGTCGCGGAGATTTCCACGCCGCGCGTGCTCGCACCTGGCGACAAGGCGCAGGTCACGCTCGACCTGCAGAATTTCTCCGGCACTGAACGCGAGTTCGTGGTGAAGGTGAGCGCGGACAAATTGCTCGCGATCGCGCAGGGCGAACGCAAGGTCAAGCTCGCCGACCAGGCCAAGACCACGCTGAATTTCCCGCTGACCGCACAGCAAGGGTATGGTGTCGGCAAGATCGAGGTCAGCGCCACCTCGCTTTCGAACTCGCTTTCAAAATTGGGTGGCGACATCAGGATCGACCGGCA
>JAICYA010000049.1 GCA_025934455.1 Rudaea sp. | reverse complement strand
TGCCGGCCTGCACCGCGCCGGCGAAAATCCGCGCGGTCGAGGCGCTCGGTGGCGCCTGCGATCTCGTCGACGATCCGGCGCAGGTCCACGCGCGCGCGGCCGAGCACGCCGCGCAGGGTGCCTGTCATCTCGACCAGTTCGGACTCGCCGAACGCGCGACCGACTGGCGCGGCAACAACAACATCGCGGAATCGATCCTCGGCCAGCTCGCGCACGAGCCGCAGCCGGAACCGGCGTGGATCGTCTGCGGCGCGGGCACCGGCGGCACCTCGGCGACGATCGGCCGCTACCTGCGCTACCGGCGACTGCCGACGCAACTGTGCGTCGCCGAACCGGCCGGCAGCGGATTCGCAGCGGGCTGGCGCGCGCGCGACCGCACGGCGCGCGCGACCCAGCCGACCGTGATCGAAGGTATCGGCCGGCCCTGCGTCGAGCCGTGCTTCCTGTTCGACGTGGTCGATGCCGTGCTCGAGGTGCCGGATGCCGCTTCGATCGCGGCGATGAATCTGCTCGAGCATCTGCTCGGCCGCCGCTATGGCGGATCGTCCGGCACGAACTTCGCCGCCTGCCTGCAACTCGCATCGACCATGCGCGCGCGCGGCGAACGCGGCAGCATCGTCGGCCTGTTGTGCGACCGCGGCGAACGCTACGCGGAAACGCTGTTCGATGCGGGCTGGCTCGCCGCGCACGGACTCGATCCCGCACCGTGGCAGGACGCACTCGCGGCTTGCCTCGCCGATGGCCGCTGGCACACGCCGGCGCCATGAGCTTCCACGACCTGCGCGGATTCCTCGCGCGCCTGGAACGCGAACGCCAACTCGCGCGCGTCGATGCCCCGGTCGATCCGCACCTCGAATCCACCGCGCTGTGCCTGCGCGCGATGCGCGAAGGTGGCCCGGCGCTGTTGCTGGAACATCCCGTCGGTTCGTCGCATGCCTTGCTCGGCAACCTGTTCGGCCACCGCCGCCGCATCGAGATGGCATTGGCCGGGCGCCCGCTCGCTTCCTTGCGCGAACTCGGCGGTCTGCTTGCCGCAATCAAGGAACCCCGCTGGCCGTCGAGCCTGCGCGCGGCGCTGGCACAGTGGCCGGAACTGGCGCAGCTCGCGCACGTCGCGCCGGAAATGGTCCGCGAAGCGCCGTTCCTCGACGAAACCGTCGAACGCGGCGACATCGACCTGGCGCGCCTGCCGATCCAGCATTGCTGGCCGGAAGATGCCGGAAAACTGATCACGCTCGGACTCGTCGTCACGCGCGGCACGCGCAAGCCACGCCAGAACGTGGCGATCTATCGCCAGCAGGTGATCGGCCCGAACCGCGTCATCATGCGCTGGCTGCCACATCGCGGCGGCGCGCTCGATTACGCCGACTGGAAGGACGCGCACCCGCAACGACAGTTCCCCGTGCTCGTTGCGATCGGTGCGGATCCGGCGACGCTGCTCGCCGCCGTCGCACCGGTACCCGACACCTTGTCCGAATACGAATTCGCGGGACTGCTGCGCGGCGCGCGCACGCGCCTGTGGCACAGCGAGCTGACCGGCCTGGACGCGCCGGCCGGCGCCGAAATCCTGCTCGAAGGTTTCATCCATCCGGACGACACCGCGCTGGAAGGCCCGTTCGGCGACCACACCGGCTATTACAACGCACGCGATCGCTTCCCGGTGCTCACGATCGAGCGCATGCGCCTGCGTCGCGGCGCGATCTACCAGGGCAGCTACATGGGCCGCGCACCCCACGACGAACCGTCCGTGCTGGCGCTGGCATTGAACGAGGTGTTCGTGCCGATCCTGCAGAAAGTGTTTCCCGAGATCGTCGACTTTTACCTGCCGCCCGAAGCGTGTTCCTACCGCATCGCGGTCGTGAGCATGCGCAAACAATACGCCGGCCATGCGCGCCGCATGATGATGGGCGTGTGGTCGTACCTGCGCCAGTTCACCTACACCAAGTTCGTGATCGTCGTCGACGCGGATATCGACGCGCGCGACTGGACGCAGGTGGTCTGGGCGATGGCGACGCGCGTGGATCCGGCGCGCGATACGCTGCTGGTCGAGAACACGCCGATCGATTACCTCGACTTCGCCAGTCCGGTCGCGGGCCTGGGCTCCAAGCTCGGCATCGATGCGACCAACAAGTGGCCGGGCGAAACCGTGCGCGAATGGGGCCGGCCGATCCGGCCCGACCCGACCGTGGAAAAACGCGTCGATGCGTTATGGAGCCGGGTGATTTCCGGCTAATCCGTTGCCGTATTCCAGGTTGGATCGTCGAACAGCCGCGGATACTTCTGCAACGCCCCCTGCATGTCGGCCAATGCGGCGGGAATGCCCTGTCCGGTACGCGCCGCGTTCGCGCCCACCAGGAATTTCGCCAGCAATCCGTGCAACGCGGCATCGGCGTCCGGCTCGAGCTTGCAGTTGGCGATCATGTCGTTGACCGCGCCATTGATGCGTTTGGCGACATTGGCCGATTGCGCAGCATCCAGATGGCCGTGTTCGCCGTGTTCCAGCGCCTGCACGGCCTGGCGGACGCGACGCATGCCGTCGCGCAGGGGGGCATCCGTGGCCCAGCGCTTGCCGGCGGGAACCTCCGCCACCGGCGCGGCGGCGTGCGCGTGTTCGGCATGCGCGGCGGGTGCTGGAGTGACCGGCTGCGCCTGCGCACGGCCGGCGGCTGGCACGGCAAGCAGCGCCGCGCTGAACACGAGTTGCACCATCGTCCGGACAGACTTGCAGCAAACGTTCGGCATCATCGGTAATCTCCACACAGGGGACGGTCGGTCCACCGCCTTGGAGGCAAGCATGGCATGCCGCCGGCGGCGTACCATTGACGTCGGTCAAGGACATCCGCGCATGCGGCATGGACGATGCACGGACCCTCCCGGTTTCGAGGTACGCATGCCGCCAGTTTCCTCCTTCGGCTATCCGATGCCCGCGTCGATCGCCGCCAGCGCCCGCCACGCGGCGCGAAAGCGTGCACCATGAGCGTGTGGCTGCCGCGCGTGCGCGCATCGGTCGAGACGATGTCGCCCGGCTATTTCAGCATGGTGATGGCGACCGGCATCCTGTCGCTGGCCGCGCACCTGCTCGCGGTACCGGTGGTGCCAGCCGCGCTGTTCGCGCTGAACTGGCTCCTGTTCGCGATCATCTGCGTGCTCGCGCTGGCGCGCCTGCTCTGGCATCCGCGCCGGGTCATCGAGGATCTGTTCGACCACCTGCGCGCGCCGGGCTTCTTCACTTTCGTTGCCGCCTGCTCGATCCTCGGCAGCCAGAGCCTGCTGCTCGGCGGCAGCCTGCGCATTGCCGTGCTGCTCGGCGGCGTAGGCCTGCTGGCATGGATCGGCTTCATCTACACCATCTTCACCGTGCTCACGGTCAAGTCGCCCAAGCCGAGCCTCGATCGCGGCATCAACGGCGGCTGGCTGCTGGCCGTGGTGGCGACGCAGTCGATGGCGGTGCTCGCCGCGCTGATCGCACCGGAAGTCGAGCAGCCGTTGCGCCTGGAGTTGAACTTCTTCGCCCTGTCGATGTGGCTGTGGGGCGGCATGCTCTACATCTGGATGATGTCGCTGATCTTCTACCGCTACACGTTCTTCGAATTTTCGCCGGCCGACCTGTCGCCGCCGTACTGGATCAACATGGGCGCGATGGCGATCTCGACCCTCGCCGGCGCGCTGCTCATCCTCAACACGCCGCACGCGCCGTTCATCCATTCGATGCTGCCCTTCATCAAGGGCTTCACCGTGTTCTACTGGGCGACCGGCACCTGGTGGATCCCCATGCTCGTGGTGCTCGCGATCTGGCGCCACGGCATCAAGCGGTTCCCGTTCACCTATGACCCCATGTACTGGGGCGCGGTGTTCCCGCTGGGCATGTACGCCGCCAGCACGCTGCGCATGATGCAGGCGATGAGCCTGGATTTCCTCGGCCTGCTGCCGCACCTGATGTTCGGCATCGGCCTCGCCGCGTGGACGATCCTGTTTATCGGGCAACTGCGCGCGCTGCGCCGGCATTGGCGCGCGTCGAGCACGCGCTGAACGCGCTCAGCCGGCGCGCAACCTTTGCGCGGCGGCGGCGGCTTCCTGCGCGGCCTTGCTCGCCGCCTCGGCCGCCTCGTGCGCACGCAACGCGGCGTCGCGCACGGCCATGATCTCGGGCAGGTCCCTCTCCGCTTTCAGCTCGGGGTGCAGTGCGCGGTCCATGCGCAGGATCGCGAAGTGCATCCACAGCAGGTTGGTGAGCGCGATCACGAACAACAACATGAAGCAACTGCTCCAGATGCCGACCAGGTCGTTCATCACGCCGAACGCGATCGGCAGGAAGAAACCGCCGAGGCCGCCGATCATGCCGACCACGCCGCCGACCGCGCCGACATGCTGCGGGTAATAGCTCGGAATGTGCTTGAACACCGCGGCCATGCCGAACGCCATCACCACGCCGAGCAGGAACAGCACCGCTGCGCGCTCGAGCATGCTCGGCGCGATCGTGAACGCGATCGGCCCGCGGATGCCATCAATCACGTAATGCGTGGCCGGATACGAAAGCAGGAACAGTCCGACCATGCATACGGAGAACGAGAGGTACATCATGCGGCGCGCGCCAAAACGATCCGCAAGCGCGCCGCCAACCGCGCGGAACAGCGTGGCCGGCAGCCCGAAGCTGGCGGCGAGCATGCCGGCGGTGCTCAGATCGACCTTGTACACGCCCATGTAGTAGCGCGGCAGCCACGAGGCCAGCGCGACGAAGCCGCCGAAGACGAGGAAGTAGTACAAGGAGAAACGCCACACCTGCAAGTTCTTCAGTGGCGCCAGGCGCTCGGCGAGCGATGCGCCGCGACCGCCGCTGGCGCGGCCGCGGGTCAAGGGGTCGACCTGCGCGAACAGGAAGTACAACACCGCCGTCGCCAGTGCCGCGAACGCGTAGATGTCCGCAACCTGGCGCCAATCCATGACCGTGAGCAGGAGCGGTGCGCCGAAGCTCGTCACCGCGGCGCCAACGTTGCCCATGCCGAACAAACCGAGCGCCGTACCCTGGCGCTCGCGCGGATACCAGGCCGACACGTACACGACGCCCACCGCGAAGGTTCCGCCAGCGAGGCCAAGGCCGAGGCCAAGCAGCAGCAGGACCGGATAGGAATGCGCGAACGGCAGCGCGAACGTGAATCCGGCCACGACCAGCATCGCCAACGCGAACACGCGATTGCCGCCGATCATTTCGGACCAGATGCCGAGCAGCGGCCGGCTGATGGAGCCGGTCAGGATCGGCGTCGCCACGAGCAGGCCGAACTGGGTGTCGGACAGGCCCAGTTCCTTCTTCAGCTCGACGCCGATGATCGAGAAAATCACCCACACGGCGAAGCACACGGCGAAGGCGAACGTACTCAGCCACAGGGCACGCGCGCGTTGCGCGGGAGTCACGTCGATGGCAGTGGTCGTCATGATCGGTGGGCGCTCTTCGGAAGGGAATCGGTGTGCGCGCTGCGGTCAGTTCTCGAAATGCTCCAGGCCGCGCACGCCGTAGCGTTCGGAAAGGATGGTGAGGTATTGCTGGATCGCGTTCTGCCGCGCCTGGGTTTCCAGGTACGCGGCGATTTTCGTCTCGGCCTCGGCAAACAGCAGCGGCACGCCGCGCACGATCTCGTCCACCTGCACCACGTGATGGCCGTAGCGTGTTTCGACGGTGAGCCCGGCCAGGCCCGGCGCGAGCATGAACAACTGACGCTCGAATTCCGGCACCGTGTCGCCGCGTTCGATCCAGCCCAGGTCGCCGCCATCGTCGCGCGACGGGCACGCGGAGTGGCGCTGCGCAAATTCGGTGAAGCGCTCAGGGTGCACGCGCAGTTCGGCGATGAGTTCCTCGCCGCGCGTGCGTGCTGCGAGTCGCTCTTCGGCGTCATCCGGCGTGGCGGCCAGCAGGATGTGGCGCACGCGCAGGCGATCCGGGCGGCGCAGGCGTTGCGCGTTACTCTCGAAGTAGCGCCGGCACGCCTCCGCGCTCGGCGCCGGCACCGGCATCTCGCGCTCGATCAGCACGCGGATCGCGGTTTCTTCCGCGGTTTCGCCGTCGCAGCTTTCCGCTTCCGCGTCGATGCCAAGGCGCTCGGCCTCGCGCCGCAGCAGCTCGCGCACGACCAGCGCGCGTGCGGCGGCATTGCGCGCGCGATGCGGATCGGCGTCGCGGTGGTACTGCATTTCCTGCGCGATGGTGGCTTCGTCGATGGCGGTGTCGCCGACATGCAGATAGCACGGCGGCGCGCTGCCGAGACTGCGCGGACCCTCGTCGGCGTGCGCGTGGTGATGCGCGTGCGCCTCGACCGCCACCGATTCACCCGAATCGATGACGGTGACGGGAATCTCGCGGCTGGCGTGCGCCGTCACGGCGTGCGCGGTCCGTAATTGAGCGTCGGCTGGCGCCGGCGCACGACCTGGTAGGGCCGCCACAGGTAGCTGACCGGGATGCTCCAGATGTGGATCAGGCGCGTGAACGGCGTGAGCAGGAACAGCGTCATGCCGAGGAAGATATGCGCCTTGTAGACCCAATCCACGCCGACGACGAATTCGGCGGCGCCGCCGCGGAAGGTGACGATGTGCTGCGCCCACTCGGCCAGCACGATCATGACGCTGCCATCCATGTGGTGGCTGGACAGCACGATCGTATACAGGCCGAGCAACAGCTGCGCGAGCAGCAATACCAGGATCAAGGTATCGCCGAACGTGCCGGTGGCGCGCACGCGCGGATTGAACAGGCGCCGCGCCAGCAGGATCAGCAAGCCAACGAGGCAGATCGCGCCGAACACTCCGCCGACGACCATCGCCAGGATCTGCTTCTGGTGCGCGGTGACGAAAATCTCGTACACGAAGTGCGGCGTGAGCAGCCCGACCACGTGGCCGGCGAGCACGACGAGGATGCCGACGTGGAAGAGATTGCTGCCGATGCGCATGCCGCGGCTGGACAGCAGCTGGCTCGAGCCCGTGCGCCAGGTGTACATGGCACGGTCGAAGCGCGCCCAGCTGCCGATGAAAAATACCGCCAGCGCGATGTAGGGGTAGACCTGGAAACCCAGGAAATCGACGTAACTCATGGCTGCACCTGTCGGCTGGCCGCGCCGCGCTCGGGTGCGCGGCCGTTTGGCGAACAATCGTCTTTCGGCATCTCGGCGCCGAAGCGCACCGCTTCCTCTTCCCAGACGCGGTCCATGGCCTCGGCGGTGTCGTCGCGCGGCTCCTCGCGTGCGCGCCGGCGCAGCACGCCGGTGTCGAACTTCGCTTCGGCATGCTCGGCCAGGATCTCGAACAGGAGCGCGTACGGACTTTCGCGTTCGGTCGCGCGCGCGGCGAGCAGGCTGACGATGTGGCCGACATGATGCAGCCAATCGCGCGCCTCATCAGGCGGGCGCTGGCTCAGGTATTCGAGAACCAGCGGCAGGTAATCCGGCAGCTCCTTCGCCGCCAGTTCGAAGCCGTTCTTGCGATAGGCCGCGACCAGATCGACCATGGCCTGGCCGCGATCGCGCGATTCGCCATGGATGTGCTCGAACAGCAGCAGGCTCATCGAGCGGCCGCGGTCGAACATCGCCAGCCAGCGCTCCTGCGCTTCCAGCGGATCGACCGCAAGCAGCTCGCGCACGAAGTCCGCCAGCGCGGCACGGCGCGGTGCGGGAAGGATCGGATCGTCGGTCGCCTCGAGCAATTCTCCACCGTGCTGCCACAGTTCATCCTGCGGATAATCCATCAGCACGCCGACGAGTTTCAGCCAGCTCATTCGACCACCTCGCGTTTTTCCTGGCGGTTTGGATGCACGGCATAGGTGGTCGTCTTGCGCTGGCTGAACAGGTCGGCAGGGGAATCGCCGCCGCAGCCATTGCCCCAACTGAAGCCGCAGCCGCCGCGCTCGCCGAAGGCGTCGTTCGCGTATTCGCGATGGGCGGTCGGAATGACGAAGCGGTCCTCGTAGTTGGCGATGGCGAGATAGCGGTACATATCTTCGGCCTGCGCGACGGTCAACCCGGCCTGCTCAAGCACGGCCACATCCTCCACGCCATCCACGTTCATCGCACGGCGCCAGGCGCGCATCGCCATCAGGCGTTCGAGCGCACGCACGACGGGTCGTTCGTCGCCGGCGGTCAGCAGGTTGGCGAGATAGCGCACCGGGATGCGCAGCGAAGCCACATCCGGCAGGTCGCCGTTCATGCCGACGTGGCCGCGCTCGGCCGCCGACTGGATCGGCGACAACGGCGGCACGTACCACACCATCGGCAGTGTGCGGTATTCCGGATGCAGCGGCAGTGCAAGCTTCCAGTCGATCGCGAGCTTGTAGACCGGCGATTTCTTCGCCGCCTCCAGCCAGTTGTCGGGGATGCCTTCGGCGCGCGCCGCCTCGATCACCTTGGGATCGAACGGATCGAGGAAGATATCCAGGTGCGCCTGGTACAAGTCTTTTTCCGACGGCACCGAGGCGGCTTCCTGGATGCGGTCGGCGTCGTACAGCATCACTCCTAGGTAGCGGATGCGGCCGACGCAGGTTTCCGAGCACACGGTGGGTTCGCCCATCTCGATGCGCGGATAGCAGAAGATGCACTTCTCGGACTTGCCGCTCTTCCAGTTGTAGTAAATCTTCTTGTACGGGCAGGCCGATACGCACATGCGCCAGCCGCGGCACTTGTCTTGGTCGATCAGGACGATGCCGTCCTCCTCGCGCTTGTAGATCGCGCCGGACGGGCACGCCGACACGCACGCCGGATTCAGGCAATGCTCGCACAGGCGCGGCAAGTACATCATGAAGGTCTTCTCGAACGAGCCGTAGATTTCCTTCTGCACGTTGTCGAAGTTCTTGTCCTTCGAACGCTTGGCGAATTCGGTGCCGAGGATTTCCTCCCAGTTCGGGCCCCAATGGATCTTCTGCATGCGCTCGCCCGAGATCAGCGAACGCGGCCGCGCGGTCGGCTGGTGCTTGGAATCCGGCGCCTCGTGCAGGTGCTGGTAGTCGAAGTCGAACGGCTCGTAGTAGTCGTCGATCTGCGGCAGGTCGGGATTGGCGAAGATCTTCGCCAGCATGCGCCAGCGGCCGCCCGCGCGCGGCACCAGCTTGCCGGATTTGCTGCGCACCCAGCCGCCGTTCCACTTGTCCTGGTTTTCCCATTCCTTCGGGTAGCCGACGCCGGGCTTGGTCTCGACGTTATTGAACCAGGCGTACTCGACACCTTCGCGCGACGTCCACACGTTCTTGCAGGTGATCGAGCAGGTGTGGCAGCCGATGCACTTGTCGAGGTTGAGCACCATCGCGATCTGCGCGCGGATCTTCAT
>JAICYA010000378.1 GCA_025934455.1 Rudaea sp. | reverse complement strand
GGCGCGCTCGCGTACGTCCGCCTCCTGCCCGCGCAACAGGTCGGCAAATGCGCCTTCGACGATGTCCTCGCGCAAGGCATCGGCGCGACCGTGGGGCGCAACCGCCACCGTGAGCTTCGACTTCAGCGGCAACTGTTTTTGTGCGTGTTTGAATTCGGAAGCGAGCGCCATCCGCAACAGGCGTTCCACGCCGCGCCGGTGCGCGCTGGCCGCTTCGCCGGCCGTCTCGAACACGCGCAGCGCCACCACCGCGCCCAGATCGACCAGCGCCGGATACGCGACCATGCCATGGCGACCGCGCGTTTGCGGCGGGATCACGTCGAAATCCCAGTCGCGCACGTTTTCGCGTGTCACCACCGCTTGCGCATCGCGCGAAAACGCGGCCCGCGCACGGGATCCGTACTGCACGCGCAACGCATCCAGGTCGCGCCCCGCAGCAAGGGTTTGACCGTCATCGTCACGCACGTCGAAACGCATCCTGAGATGTGCGGGCACGTTGTCCGCGGCAAACGCGCCGGCGTCGACCGCGACGCCGGTCACGCGGCGCAGGAACGCCGCGAGCACCCCGGCCAGCGGCTCGTCGCGCGCGGCCACGGCTTCGACGAAAGCACGCGCAGAGTCCGGCGCCGGTACGAAGTTGCGCCGCAGCGCTTTCGGCAAACTGCGCAACATCGCCGCGATCTTGTCCCCCAGCAGGCCCGGCACCAGCCACTCGCAACGCGCTGCCGGCACCGCGTTCAACAGCGGCAATGGCACCCGCAAGGTGACGCCGTCCGCCCCGTCACCTGGCACAAAGCGGTATTCAAACGCGAGGCGCTGATTGCCAACTTCCAGGGCATCCGGAAACGCGCCGGCCTCGCCCTGCGCGCCCGGCTCCAGCACGTCGGCCGGTGACCATCGCAGCGCGGCTTGCGCCGCCGTCGGCGCGCGCCGGAACCACGCGTCCAGCGCGCGCGCGGAACAAATGTCATCCGGCAACTTGCCGGTGAAGAACGCCGCCAGACCATCTTCCGACTTCAGCAAACCCTCGCGCCGCTGCTGCGCCTCGATCTCGCGCGCAGATTCCAGCACGCGCGCGTTCGCCCGCACGAAATCGGCATGGCAATCGATCTCGCAACGCGCCAGCGCCTCGCGCAAAAAAATCGCGTGCGCCAGCGGCGGATCCTGCTGGGCGAAGGTGACGGTGCGCCGCTCCACCAGCACCAGCCCGTACAAGGACACCTGTTCGAACGCCTGCACCGCCCCGCGCGCGCGCGACCAATGCGGGTCGCTGCAACTGCGGCGCAGCAGATGTGCCGCCTGGCGCTCGATCCATTCGGGTTCGATCCGCGCGCACTGCATGCCCCACACCTTGCCGCCAAGATCGAGCACCTGCGCGGCCAGCAGCCACTGCGGCGGTTTTTTCGCCAGCGCCGAACCCGGAAATACCTTGAAGCGGCGCTCGCGCGTGCCGCGATAGATGCCCTGCTCGTCCTTGCGCGCAACGTTGGTGGGCAAGCCTGCGAGCACCGCCAAATGAATCGACTGATAGGCGTCCGCATCGACGGCCACGCCGCTCGGTGCCGGCGGGCTGGCGCCATCGGCGCCGCTTTCCCCGGTGCGCCCTCCTCCGTGGCGTTCGAGCAGCAGCTGCCGATGCAACTCGCGCCACTCGCGCATCCGCATGAACGACACAAAATGTTTCGCACACCAGTCCCGCAACTTCGATTGCGAAAGTTCCTCGCGCGCAACGCGATAGGCGCGCCACAAATTCAGCACGCCGACAAAGTCCGATTGCGGATCAGCGAACTCGGCGTGCGCCGCATCGGCTTGCTGCTGTTTGTCGGCCGGACGCTCGCGCGGATCCTGCACGCCGAGGAACGCGACGATCGGCAACACCTCGGCCAGCACGCCGAGCTGGCGCGCTTCCAGCAACATCCGCGCCAACTGCGCGTCGATCGGGATCCGCGCGAGCTGCTTGCCGATGGGCGTCAGCTTGCGCGCGGCATCGACAGCACCAATCTCGGCCAGCCGGCGCCAACCGTCATTGACCGTGCGCGGGTCGGGCGGGTCAATGAACGGGAAGGCTTCCACGTCGCCGAGGCCAAGATCGAGCATCCGCAGGATCACGTCAGCCAGCGCGCTGCGCAGGATTTCGGGATCGCTGTACGCCGGCCGCGCGGCGAAATCGGCCTCGTCATACAGACGCACGCAGATGCCCGGCCCGACGCGGCCGCAGCGTCCGGCGCGCTGGTTGGCCGCGGCCTGCGACACCGATTCGACGCGCAGGCGCTCGATCTGGCTGCGCCGCGAATAGCGCTTGACGCGCGCGTCGCCGGAATCGACCACCCAGCGAATGCGCGGCACCGTCAACGAAGTCTCGGCGACATTGGTAGCCAGCACGAGGCGCCGCGCCGCGCCCGGCTTGAACACGCGATCCTGCTCCCTCGCCGACAGCCGCGCGTACAACGGCAGC
>JAICYA010000065.1 GCA_025934455.1 Rudaea sp. | reverse complement strand
GCGGCGGGCGCCCCAGTCGAACAAGGGAATGTCGATGATTGGACCGGCCGAGGGAATCGCCTTGTTCGGTCGATCCACATCGCCCACCACACGGGTGGATGAGATCAGCGTCCCGCCCAGTCCGAGCTTCGGCCAGAGGTCGGCGCGCGCGATGCCGAGTTCGCCAGCCGCGCGCAACACGTCGAGTTCGGCCTGGCGGATTTCCGGGCGCGTGCGCAGCAGGTCGGCGGGAGTCTGTGCGAAATGCACATCGGCCAACACCGGCTGCGGGCCGGCGGCAGAGAGGGTGGAATCCGGCTGCGGCTGCGCGAGCAGCACGTCCAGCGCCTGCTGCGCCTGCGCGATCGCGGCGGCGGGTTCGGCCGCATCCGCGCGTGCCTGCGCGAGTTCGCCCGCGATCTTGTCGACATCGTCCTGCGCGGCGAGGCGCAAGCGCAGTCGGGTCTTGGCCAGATCGAGACTTTGCTCGCGCAATTGCACGATGCGAGCGAACTGGGTCAGCCGGGCCTGCGCCGCGCGCAGGTCGATGTAGTTGCGCGCGACTTCGGCAACCAGGCTCACGCGCGCGGCGGTCACGCTGGCGGCGGCGGACTGCAAATCGGCGGCAGCGACGCGCGCGTTGCCGCGGCCGCGGCCGAAGAAGCCCAGCTCCCATTGCGCGTCGAAACCGATCTCGTAATAGCTGGTCGTTGCCGCCGGATCCGGTTGCGAGAACGTGTGGAAATTCAGCTGCGGCATGAACTGGGTGCCGGAACGGTGCTGCAGCGCGCGCGCGCCGCGCAGGCGCAAGGTCGCCTGCTGCAGGGTCAGGTTCTGTTGCAGGGCGCGCTCGATCAGCGTGTCGAGTTGCGCGTCGTTGAACGCGTGCCACCACGAGTCCAGGTCCGGTGCCGGGCCGAGCCTGGACGACTCGGTCGCGGCGTTATGCCAGCGCGCCGGCATGTCCGCATGCAGGTCGGGCAGCGGTGTATTCAGTGCGCAGGCGGACAACAGCGTGTAGACCGCCGCGGTAAACGCGAGCGTGATGCGCGCGGTCACGCGACAGCCTCGCGCGGCGCGCGTGCCAGCAACAGGTAAACCGCCGGCATCAGGATCAGCACGATCGGCACGGCGGCGATCAGCCCAGTAATGATGGCGATTGCCAGCGGCTGCTGCATGGCCGAACCCGTGCCGATGCCGAGTGCGAGCGGCGACAACGCGAGGATGGCGATCAGCGAAGTCATCAGGATCGGGCGCATGCGCATGCTGCCGGCTTCGATCAGCGCAGCCAGGTCGGGCCGGCGCGCGAAATCGATTTCGGCGAAATAGAAGATCGCGATTTCGGTGACGATGCCCAGGATCATGGTCAGGCCCATGATCGATGAAAGGTCCAGTTCGGTATTCGTCAGCCACAGTCCCGCGAACACGCCGGCGAGCGAACAGAACGTCGCGACGAGAATGCTCGCGACCACGGCGATGTTCTCGTACATGAACATGAGCAGGGTGATGATCAGCAACAGCGCACCGGCGAACACCAGGGCCATCGCGCGGAACGAATCCTGCTGCTGCCCGTACAGGCCGCCATACTCGACCTGCACGCCGATCGGCAATTTCATCTTCGCCACGCTCGCCTTCACATCGTTCATCGCCGACCCCAGATCCCGCCCGTCCAGCCGTGCCGTCACCGCCACCAGCGGCCGCTGGTCCTCGCGGTTCGCCTCGGGCTGGCCTTCGGCAACGGAAATATCCGCCACCCGCCCCAGCGGCAGTGTATGCCCATCCGCCGCGCGCAAGGGCAGAGCGGCAAGCTGGGCGATGCGCTGGCGCAGATCCTGCGGAGTCCATACGCGGATGCCGACCAGTTTTTCGCCCTGCCGGATCGACCCGGCCAGGCTGCCGCCGAGTTCGGTTTCGAGCTGGCGCGTCACCGCATCCGGATCGAGTCCGTCCAGCGCGGCGCGCACGCGGTCGACGCGAACCTCGATCGCGTCGCCGGCAATCTTGACCCCGTCGAAGACCTCCACCACACCGGGTATTTTAGCAATCGCGGTGGCGATTTTGACCGCTTCCGCGCGGTCGGTGGCAGGATCGGGGCCGAAAACCTTGACCTCAACGGGCTGCGGCGTGGCGACGAGGTCGCCGATCAGGTCTTCCATCAGCTGCGTGGTCTCGATGCGCAGGCCGGGCACTTGCGCTTCAACCTTCGTGCGCACCTCGCTCATCACGTCTTCGATGCCGCGCCGCGGCGTCGGCTTGAGGTGAATGAAAAAGTCGCCCTCGTTGGCTTCCGTCAGGCCGCCGCCAAGCTGGGCGCCGGTACGGCGCGAATAGTCGTCGACCTCGGGTGTGGACTTGATGATGGTCTCGACCTGGCGCAGCAGGCGGTCGGTTTCGGCGAGCGAGGTGCCGGGCACGCTGACGTAATCGAGCACGAAGCCGCCTTCGTCCATCTGCGGCATGAAGCCGGTGCCCAGCCGCCAGTAGGACAACGCCGCAACGACGATGCAGATCGCGATGGCGGGCAGCGCCCAGCGCGGACGCGCCAGCAGGCGTCGCATGCGCTGGGCGTAGCGGCGCTGCGTGCCGGCGATCCAGCGTTCGGCCTGCTCCATGCGCTGCGCGTCGTCGACACGGATCAGGCGTGCGGCGACCAGCGGCAGCGCGAGTGCGGCCAGCGCCCAGGAAACCGCCAGGCCACAAGCCATGGTCAGCGCCAGCGCCTTGAAGAAACCGCCGGCGACGCCGCCGAGGAACGCGAGCGGCGCGAACACGACGATGGTCGCCAGCGACGATCCGGTCAGCGGGCGCAGCATTTCCTGCGCGGCGCGCAGCACGGTGGCATCACCCGCCGCGCGTTCCGCGCCCGCGCGACGCATGATGTGTTCGATCATCACCACCGCGTCGTCCACGATCAACCCGACCGCCGCGGCCATGCCGCCGAGTGTCATGATGTTGAAGCTCATGCCGAAGACGCTCAGCAGCAGAACCGTGATCGCGATGACGACGGGCAGGGTCAGCGCCGCGATCAGGGTGACGCGCGCGCTGCGCAGGAACGCGAACAGCACGAGCGCAGCGAACAGGGCGCCGATCAGGATCGCATCGCGCACGCTGTCCGCCGAGGCGAGAATCAGTTCGGATTGGTCGTAATAGGTGCCGACGCGGACATCGGACGGGATCTGCGCGCGCAACTGCGCCAGGCGCGCGCGCGCGTTGTGCACCAGCGCAACCGTATTCGCGCCGCGCTGCTGGCGGATGTTGATCAGCACGGCGTCGCCGCCGTTCGCGGTGACGCGCGTCCACTCCGGCTGCTGGCCAAGTTGCACGCTGCCCAGGTCCGCGATCGTGATCGGCTGGCCGTTCACCGTTTTCACGACGGTGTGACGGATGTCGTCGACACCGCGCAGGCGCGAATCCGCAATCGTCAGGTACAGGCGATAGCGATCCTCGATGTGGCCAACAGCTTCGACCGCATTGCCGGCGTTGAGCGCCTGCACCACGTCGGCGCTGGCGAGGCCGTAGGCGCGCAGCCGCGCGGGATCGAGCAGTACCTGATACTCACCGGTACGCCCGCCCAGCACTTCGATGTCGGCCACGCCGGAGATCGCACTCAACGCGGGTGCCAGTTCCAGCGTGGCGAAGTCGCGCAGCGCGACCGGATCGCGCGTGGCCGAAGTCAGCGTGAGGCCCAGGGAGGGAAACACGGTCGGGTCGCGGCGCTGCGCATCGAACGAAACCCCCGGCGGCAGCGAAGGCAGGGCGCCGTTCATCGCCGCCTGTGCCTGCAGCAGCGCCTGCGCCATGTTCGCGCCCCACGGGAATGTCAGCGCGATTTCCGCCGAGCCGCGGCTGGTCGTCGAGCGCACGCGCTGCACTTCGGGCACGCCGCGCAGCACGCGCTCCAGCGGACGAGTGATCTCGGCTTCCATGCGTTCGATCGGGCGATCGCCGGCATCGATGGCGATGACCACGCGCGGAAAATCCATGTTTGGAAAAAGCGCGACCGGCAGGTTCCACGCCGCGGCGATGCCGCCGGCGGCAAGGATCAGGATCAGCAGCAGGATCGAGCGCTGATGCCGGGTCAGCCAGGCGCCGGTCATTGCGCCTTGACCGCCATGCCGTCCTGCAATTCGTAATTGCCGAGCACGACGACGGATTCGTTCGCGGCGAGGCCGGAGCGGATTTCGACGCGCTCGCCGTCGTCAACGCCGGCATCGACGAAACGGCGCACGGCCTTGCCCGACTGGACCACGAACACATAGGCCTTGCCGCCTTGGTAGAGAACCGCAGCGCGTGGCACACCGAGCACCGGTTCGCTGGAGTCGGTTTCGATTTGCGCGCTCACCGCGGCGCCTGGCGGCGCCTGCGCCGAATCGGCGAGTTTCGCGACGACCGGAATCAGTCGCGTCTGTGCGTCGATCTGGCCGCCGACGCGGTCCACGACGGCCTGCAATGTCGCAGCGGCATCCTGCAGCAAATGAAATTTCACCGTCTCGCCCGCATGCACCTGTGCGATCGCAGCGGGTTCGACGCCAAGATCCAGGCGCAGACCGGATGTGTCGCCAACATGCGCGAACACCGTATCCGCGGCGATGATTTCGCCCGCATGCGCGGCGATGTCGGCGACCACGCCGTCGTGCGTGGCGCGCAGCGTACGTTCGCCCATGCCGCCGAAGCGCGTTTGGGCAGAAGCCAGTGTGGCATCCGAATTGTGTGCGGCCTGTTCAGCGGTGGCGAGGTCCGTATTCGTCGCCAGATGCTGGGCGAACAGCTCGCGCGTGCGCGTCAGTTCCTTGCGCGCGAACTGCGCGTCGTTGCCGGCGCGCTGCAGTTCCAGCGCGGCGGCGGCGGTCGGCGCGAGTACGACCAAAGCATCGCCCTTGCGTACCGCCTGACCGGCGACGACCGTGACGCTGGCCACGCGCGCCTGGTACGGCACCGACACGGTTTGCAGGGCGTCGGCGGAAAAACTCACCGTGCCGAAGGCAGTGAGGGAATTTTTCATGGGCGCGAGCGTGGCCGGTGCGACGCGCACGGTTGCCACCGCAGCCACCGCCGGTTGTGCGTCGTCTTCGTCGGCGTGGGCGGCAGGCGCGGCGGCAAGGGCAAGCACACAGGCTAACCAAAGCGCGATTCGGAGAGTCATTTCCATACGAGTGCCCCAACGTCGATAGCCAGTGCAATTTCTCCTTCCGACTGCGCTTGCGCCAGCGCAACGCTCGCGATTTCCTTGTCGAGCAAGGCCGCGCGTGCGGTCTCGAAGGTTACCAGAGCCACGTCGCGGCGCTCGCTGGCTTGTTCCAGCGGACGCATCTCGTCGCGTAATTTTTCGAGCTGCGCGTCGAGCGCTTGGCGTTGCGCGGCAATCTGCTTGAGCGATTCCACCTGCGCGGCGATGGATGCTTGCGCATCGAACACGCGTGCCGTGTATTCGGCGTGCAGTTGTTCACGCGTCGCCTTCGCCACTGCGATACCGCCGCGATTGCGGTTCCACAGCGGCAAACTGAAATTCAACGAAGCGCCTTTCGTGTACACGGGCGTGGTGTCGCGCGCGCGGGCGAGAGTGAGCGTCGGCAGCGGGTACTGTTGCAGGATTTCGCCGCGGACCGCGGCTTCCTGCGAGGTGTAGCCGGCACGCAGCGCGGCAA
Source organism: Rudaea sp. (assembly GCA_025934455.1). The sequence goes on along the minus strand of JAICYA010000065.1, from coordinate 2,888 downwards.
GGTCGAGTCGATCCGTCAGCGCCTGCTTTTCCAGTGTTGCCGCATCGAGCGTGAACGGATCGTGCAGCGCAGCGGCATCGACGATCGGCAGGCGCACGTCGGGCGCCACGCCGACCGCTTGATTCAATTGCTGGCGCGCGGTTTCGGCATCGCGTGCCAGGCCGCCCTCGCGTGCGCGCGCATCGAGCACGGCGACGCGGCGCAGGGCGAGGTCGTCGAGTTTGGCGTTGTGCTGATCGACGGCGGCCTGCGTCAACGCAAGGAGTTTTTCTGCTGCGTCGGCAGCGTGTGCGGCAATGTCGTGCTGGCGTTCGAGGAATTGGTAACGCCGTACCAGCAGGCGCACCTGGTTCGCGGCCAGCCATTCCTGCCAGGCGATGTCGCGGCGCACCTGTTCGGCGTTCGCGCGCGCGGCGGCGACCCGGCTGTGGCGCGTGAGCAGGGCGGCGATATCGAAACCGGCGCTGAGCGTGTAGGCGTTGACGACGCCCGAGCCGTCGGGATCGTCCACGCCGATACCGATCTGCGGATCGGGCAACAGACCCGCGGCGAATACCTGCGCGTCGGCGACGTGGGCTTGCGCACGCAACGCTTTCAAGTCGGGATTGGCGACGATGGCGATGTCGGCCAGTTGCAGGTCGGTCCACGGTCCCTGCGGCGGAATCGGCAAAGGCGCCAGACGCGGCGCCGTGACCTGCTGCGCGGCCTGCGCCAGTGTCGATGCATCCGCCGGCGTTGCATTTTGATCGAGCGGACGCGCGTGGTAGAGCGCGCAGCCGCCCAATGCTGCCAATAGCGGGGCCGCCAACAGTGTTGCCGGCAGCGGCAAAAGCGCGCAGCGGGCGGCGTGTTTCCTCATCGGCCGCCGGATTCGCCGACGACGAGTACGCTGAAGCTGCCTTCCGCCACGGCCGGCCGCGGATGCGGCTGATCCTTGGTGGGAGCGGGACGCGGCCCGAACTGCGCGGCGACGGTGAAGATGCGGTTGCCGTCCGTATCGAGCGCAAGGGTGCGCGCGCTCTTCTGCGTCGGCACGTTCGCGATCGGGCGGTAATGGTCGGGATCGTCCTCGTGCACGACGGTGAGCGTGCCATCGTGGCCATTCGTGCTGTAGATGAGTCCACGTTTGGCGTCGAATCCGGCGCCATCGGGACCTTCTCCGATCGCGACGCTGGCCACAGGTTTCCCCGATTGCGCATCGGTCACGGCCATGCGTTTGTTCTGGCAGACCGAGAACAGGCGATGGTGCGCGGCGTCGAGTGCGAGCCCCGAAGGTTCCTCGCAATCGGCGAGTTTCCACACGGCGGTGACTTTGTTCGTGGCCGAATCGATGCGCGCCAGTTGCGCGGTGTCTTCGATGTTGACGTAGACATTGCCGGCGCCGTCGCTGGCAGCGAACTCGGGTTTCCCGGACAGCGCAATTTTCGCGACCAGCTTGCCCGCGACCGGATCGACGACACTGGCCTCGTTGCTGCGGCCGTCGAAGGCGAACAGGTGTCCGGAAGCAGCATCGTAGATCAGCGCATCGGGATTGTGGCCTTCGACTGGAATCGTGCGCAGCACCCTGGACGTGGCGAGATCGAATTCGGTGAGCGTATCGGCACGGCCGTTGCTGGTGTAGCCGTGTCCGAGCTTGGGCACCAGGGCGATGCCGTGCACGCCGTCGGTGCCGGGAATCGTCGCCTCGATCTTGCCGGTGTTCGCGTCGATCACGAGTACGCGGTCGAAGCGACTGACATACAGACGATGTCCATCGGCGGAATAGGCGAGGTAATCCCAGCCGCCGGATTGGCCGATGGGGTAGCGATGCACGACGGCGTATTGCGGCGCCGCGGCGAATACCGGTGCGGTAAGCAACAAAGCGGGCAGCAGGGCGAGACGGCGCATGACGGACTCCCAAGGATGGCGTGGCGCCAGTTTAGCCCGGCGCTGTTACCGATTTCCAAAGCGCGGCGCGGTCAGTGGTCGCGCTGCAAGGCGTAGTCCGCCAGGGCTTCCAGCGCGGCCCGCGCTGCGGTTTGCGGCAATGTGGTCAATGCCGCCTTGGCCGCGTCGGCATAGCCTTGTGCACGCGTGCGTGCCCGTGCGACCGCGCCGCTGCCGCGGATCGCGGCCAGGATGGCGTCGAGCGCATCCAGGCCGCCGGTTTCGATGGCGTGGCGGATATGCGCCGCCTGCGCGGAATCGGCACGTTCGAGCGCGTAGATCAGCGGCAGCGTGACCTTGCCTTCGGCGAGGTCGTCGCCGATGTTCTTGCCGAGCGTGCCGGCATCGGCGACGTAGTCGAGCACGTCGTCGGCAATCTGGAAGGCGAAGCCGAGATTCAGCCCGTACTCCGCCAGAGCGTTTTCCTGTGCCGCTGGCAGCGCACCAAGCAGTCCGCCCAGGTGGGTCGCGGCGGCGAACAACACGGCAGTCTTGCGCTCGATCACACGCAAATACGCCGCTTCGCCCACGTCTGGATTGTGGATGTTCAGCAGCTGCAGCACCTCGCCTTCGGCAATGCGATTGGTGGTGTCGGCGAGGATGCGCATCACGCGCATGTCGTTGGCTTCGACCATCATCTGGAACGCGCGCGAATACAGGAAATCGCCGACCAGCACACTGGCCGCGTTACCCCACAGCGCGTTCGCGGTCTTGCGCCCGCGGCGCAGGTCGGATTCGTCGACCACGTCGTCGTGCAGCAAGGTGGCGGTATGGATGAATTCGACCACGGCGGCGAGCAGCACGTCGTGCGTGCCGCCGTAGCCGGCGGCCTGCGCTGCGAGCAGCACGAGCATGGGGCGCAGGCGTTTGCCGCCGGCGCCGACGATGTGTTCGGCGATCTGGTTGACCAGCACCACGTCGGAGGCGAGACGCGCACGGATCAGCGCATCGACGCGCGCCAT
>JAICYA010000115.1 GCA_025934455.1 Rudaea sp. | reverse complement strand
TAGCGCGACTTGTGGCAGGGGCAGAAAAAGCCGCCCTTCCAGTTCGGATCGAACGGCTCGGCCTTGATCTCGCCGAAGTATTCCGGCGAACAGCCCAGGTGCGTGCAGATGCCGACCACGACCAGCCATTCCGGCTTGATCGAGCGATTTTCGTTTTTCGCGTAGGCGGGCTGCTGATCGGTGTTGTTGCTGTCCGGATCTTTCAGGCGGCCATCCTCGCCCTTGAGTGCGGCAAGCTGTTGCGAGGTGCGATTGACCACGAACACCGGCATGCCGCGCCAGCCAAAAGTCACTTTCTGGCCGGGTTCGATCTTGCCGATGTCGGCCATGACCGGCGCGCCGGCTGCCTTGGCACGCGCGCTGGGTTCCCAGCTCTTGATGAACGGCACTGCCGCGCACGCGACTCCCACGGCGCCGACGACCGACGTCGTCGCGGTGAGAAAGCGGCGGCGTCCGGGATCCACGACTTCATTCGCCATCCGGCACTCCGATGATTCCAGATCAGGTTTCGCAACGTGTGGGAGCGCCTGGCGGCGGTCCGCAAAACTGCGCTAGTTTAGCGAACGCGTCGGCGGCAAACAATGTAGCCTATGCGCCATGAGCGCCGGATCTGCCGGCGCGCGACGTTTTCCGACGCTGGATCACGCATGAAGACCCTTTTTCGAACGCTGCTCTTCCTCGGCCAGTTCATTACGCTGGGATTGGCGGCAGCGTTCGTCGTCAGCGTGATTTCGCCGCGCTTGGTCGAACGCGTACGCCAGCGTTTTGCCGCACCGACCGCGATCGCCACGTCGGCATCGGTCGCGCATAGCGCACCGGAGCACGCCGCCAGCGCCGTCGAAGCCGGCGCGGACCGCAACGCCGTCACCGTGTCGTATGCGGCGGCCGTCGCGCGCGCGGCACCGGCCGTGGTGAGCATCACCGCGAACAAGGTGGTGAGTACGCGCCAGGTGCTGGTGCCATCCAACCCGGTGCTGCAGCGCATGTTCCCCGGCATCCAGATCGGGCCGACGCGCACGCAACGCCAGCAGAGCCTGGGTTCGGGCGTGATCGTGAGTCCGGACGGCTACGTCGTCACCAACAACCACGTGATCCAGGGCGCGGAGGAAATCCAGGTCGTGCTTTACGACGGCGGCACCACCAGTGCGCGCGTGATCGGCACGGACGCCGACACGGACCTGGCCGTGCTCAAGATCGATACGCCGCACCTGCCGAGCGTCGCCATCGCCGACAAGACCCCGCTCAACGTCGGCGACGTGGTGCTCGCGATCGGCAACCCGTTCGGCCTGAACCGCACGGTGACGATGGGCATCGTCAGCGCGCTCGGGCGCCAGTTGAATTTGTCGAGCCAGCAGAATGCCTCGACCTACACGGATTTCATCCAGACCGACGCGGCGATCAACCAGGGCAACTCCGGCGGCGCGCTGGTCAATGCCTATGGCGAACTGGTCGGCATCAATTCCGACATCTTTTCGCCTTCCGGCGGCAGCATCGGCATCGGCTTCGCGATTCCGGTGAGCACGGCCAAGGCAGTGCTCGACCAGATCGTCGCGCATGGCCGCGTGATTCGCGGCTGGCTCGGCGCCGAGTATGCCGACGTGAGTGTCCTACAAAACCCCAGCGCCACGCACGGCGTGGCCATCGTCGGCATCTACGACAAGGGACCGGCCGCGCTGGCCGGCCTGAAACCGGGAGACGTGCTGTTCACCCTCGACGGCAAGTCCATCACGAGCCAGCTGGAACTGCGCAATCACGAAGCCAGCCTGGCGCCCGGCACGCAGGTGCATTTGACCGGCGAACGCTATGGCACGCCGTTTTCGCTGACTGCCACGCTGCAGGAACGCCCACAACGCCAGACGAGCGGTTAGACTACGCACTGTACTCAGGGGCAAAATAGCTGCATGCCAGCGCATCGATCCAATCGGGTGCTGCATCTGCCGCTTTTCGCGGCAATGGTGATTGTCGCCGGCCCCGCGGCGGCGGCAGCGCAGGCAGCGCCCGCGACAACCGCCGCGCCCATGCCCTCGGCTGCCGCCTTCGATGCCCTGTTCCAGCGCGTGGACATCGGCGACCTGACTGCGTTGAGCGCCGCCGAACAGCGCAAGGTGGTCAAGCAACTCGCGCAATTGCTGCCGCCGGGCGACGCGCACCGCGCGCGCCTGCTCGATACCGAGCGCTGCGGGCTGGATTTCACCAACGACAACCAGAAGGGTTACGAATTCGCCAACGCCAGACTGGCCGTAGCGCTGGCCGCACACGATGATGCGGCCGCGATCCGCTTTTACTACTGTCGCGGCGGCTATCTGGAAAGCCTCAAGACCCCGCGCGATGCCCTGGCTGATTTCGAACGCGGCATCGATCTGGCGCGTTCGAGCGGAGACGATGCAATGCTGGCTGCCGGCCTGCAGGCACGCGGCGGCATGTACTCGTTGCTCGGCATCTACGGCAAGGCGCTGGCAGACCTGCTCGAAGCGCAGCGGCTGTTCACCGAGAAGGAATTGGACGAGGCTGCCAGCCAGATCCTGCAGGACATCGGCATCACCTACCGGCGCCTGGGCTATCCGGACAAGGCGCGCGAATACCTGAACCAGGCCATCGCCCACGAAAAACGCGTCGGCGACACCGAATCGCTGTACATCTCCGCCTTGCAACTGGGTTATGCCGACCAGGAAACCGGACAATATGAATCCGCGCTCGCTACCCAGCAGCACGCCCTGGAGCTGGCCACCACGACCGGCGATCGCTCCAGCATCGCGTCGGTGAATCTCGCCATCGCTTCCGTCCTGACCGATCTGCACCGCTATGCCGAAGCCCAGTCGGCGCTGCGCAAGGCCGCGGATGGCTTCACCGCCGTCGGCGACCGCGCCGATACCGGCATGCTCGCCTACGAGAGCGGCCGCGCGCTGGCGGGAATGAAGGAGCCGCGCAAGGCCCTAGCCGAATTCGCCACCGCCGAGAAGGAATTCAACGCCAGCGGCAATCGTCGTTACCAGGAAATCCTCTATCGCGCCCAGGCCAAGTCCCTCGAAGATTCCAATCAGCCGGCCGCGGCGCTGACCGCGTACAAGAACTATCTCGCCGCGCACGACGCCGTGGCCAAGGAACGCGCCAACCAGCAGGCGCAGATGCTGCGCGAACAGTTCGACACGGACCGCGCCAAGATGGAGAACCTGCGCCTGAAAAGCGAACAGGCAGCCAAGGATCACCAGGTCGAGGCGCTGCAAGGCGTGCGCCGCTGGCAGCAGGTGGCGATGGGACTGCTCGCGATCCTGCTCGGCCTGCTCTCATTGCTGGCGATCCGGCAACTGGCGCGGCTGCGCAACTGGAAGCGCATGGCCTCCGTCGACGCGCTGACCGGCGTGGCCAATCTGCGCGGCGTGCAGCATTTCGCCAATGCCTCGCTGCGGCGCGCGCACGCACAGAACGAGCCGCTGACCGTGCTCGCCATCGACATCGACGAATTCAAGCGCATCAACGATGCGCACGGACACCCCGCCGGCGACCGCGTGCTGCGCGAAGTCGCCCGCGCCTGTGCGGATGCGCTGCGCGACGGCGATCTGCTCGGCCGCATCGGTGGCGAGGAATTCCTCGCAGTCCTGCCCAGCACCCTGATCGATCACGCCGTCGACGTAGCCGAGCGCCTGCGCCGACGCGTTGAAACGCTGGAAATCGCCGACTTGCCGGGCAATGTGCACGCCACCATCAGCATCGGCGTCGCCGAAATGCTGCCGCACGAGCGCGACGTATCCACCCTGGTCGAGCGCGCCGATGCGGCCCTGTACCGGGCCAAGGCACTTGGACGCAATCGGGTGGTGAGCGCGGAAACCTCTGGATAACCTGCTGCGCTCGACATCTCACGTGCCGGCAGTGCTCGGAATCCTCACATACGACTAAGTATGCTCCGGTTCCTGCGCGCTGGCGTCACGCGATCTGTCTTCGCTCGCGACGGTTCTTCAGGGGGTTTCTCATGAGCGCGGCGCGGCGGCCGGTGTCGCGGCGGCGACCGGCGGGGATTCCGCGGCGCGATAGCGCTTGTGCAAAGTGGCCACGCGCTGCACGTAGACCTGGGTTTCGTCGAACGGCGGCACGCCCTTGTACTTCTGCACGTTCTGCGCGCCGGCGTTGTAGGCCGCCGTGGCGAGTTGCTCGTCGCCATTGAACTGCTTGAGCAGCTGCGCCAGGTAATCGGCGCCGCCACGGATGTTCTGGCCGGCGTCGAACGGATCAGCGACGCCGAGGTCCGCCGCCGTGCCCGGCATCAACTGCATCAGGCCCTGCGCACCCTTGTCCGATACGGCGTAGCGCTTGAATGCGGACTCGGCGTGGATCACCGCGCGCAACAGCGCCGGATCGATGTGGTAATCCTTCGCCGCCGTGGCGATTTCATCGCTGTAGGCATCGAGGTTGAGCGGGATCGCGCCCCAGTTCAGCTTTGAATGCACGTTGCAGGCGTAACAGGTCGCCATGTAAGTGAACAGCACGCGGTACGTGGCGCCGGTCGACGGCCGGATGTTGGTGTACTCGGTGATGCCATTGGCCCTGACCACCTTGTAGACGGCGCCGCGATGCACCTGGATCGCGCTGTCGTCCGCGGCTTGCGGTTTCGGCGCGGCGGCCGGTTCCACGGCGGCATTGGACGGCGCTGCGTTGGAGCGGTATTCGGAATGCGGCTTGCCGTCCTCGGCAACCGGTACCGGCTTCTTGTCGGCGTAGCTGGCCACCTCGTGGCATTGCGTGAACGTGCTCGGCCGGTTGGTGAAGGCGGTCTGGCCATTCGGCCCCTGGCAGCGGTACACGCTGCCGGCCAGCGCGGGCACACACGCCAGTGCGCCGCCGCCAAGCAGCGCGCAAATGGCAAAAAAGCGCAAAATCCGCATTGTGGAAAACGCTGAATTCATGGCAACGGGCGCGGGCAATCCGTGCAAGTGTCAGGCAGAACAAGGCCTTTGCCAAGTGCCAGGCCGATTTTCGTGGCGCCGGCGCCGGGTGCGGCTTAAAATGCGCGGTTTCCAGATTCGGTTCGCGCCATGTCCGGCAAGTCCGCTCCAGGCAAGCTCTACATCAAGACCCACGGTTGCCAGATGAACGAGTACGACTCGGCCAAGATGGCCGACGTGCTCGCCGCCTCGCACGGCCTCGCGCTCACCGAAAACGAGGCCGAGGCGGACGTCATCCTGATCAACACCTGTTCGATCCGCGAAAAAGCGCAGGAGAAAGTCTTTTCCCAGCTCGGCCGCTGGAAGGAGCTCAAGCAGGCCAATCCGCAACTGGTGATCGGCGTCGGCGGCTGCGTGGCCAGCCAGGAAGGCGCGGCCATCGTCAAGCGTGCGCCGTATGTCGACCTCGTGTTCGGCCCGCAGACCCTGCATCGCCTGCCGGAAATGATCGAAGCGCATAAAAGTACACAACGCGCACAAGTAGATATCTCGTTCCCCGAGATCGAAAAGTTCGACCGTCTGCCCGAACCGCGCGCGGAAGGCATCACCGCGTTCGTGTCGATCATGGAGGGCTGCTCGAAGTACTGCTCCTATTGCGTCGTGCCGTACACGCGCGGCGAGGAAATCAGCCGCCCGTTCGACGACGTGGTCGCCGAAGTCGCCGCACTCGCCGATCAGGGCGTGCGCGAGGTCAACCTGCTCGGCCAGAACGTCAACGCGTATCGCGGGCCGATGCACGACGGCAGCCTGGCCGATCTGTCGCTGCTGATCCACGCCATCGCGCAACTGCCCGGCATCGGCCGCATCCGCTTCACCACTTCGCATCCGCTGGAGTTTTCCGACTCGCTGATCGAGGCCTACGCGAATGTGCCCAAGCTCGCCAATTACCTGCATCTTCCCGTGCAGGCGGGCTCGGATCGGATCCTGTCGGCGATGAAACGCGGCTACACCGCGCTCGAGTTCAAGCAGAAGATCCGCAAGTTGCGCAAAGTTCGTCCGGATATTTCGGTGTCGACCGACATCATCGTCGGCTTTCCCGGCGAAACCGATGCCGATTTCGAGCAGACCATGAAGCTCGTCGAGGACATCGGCTTCGACCAGAGCTTTTCCTTCATCTACTCGCGCCGCCCGGGCACACCGGCCTCGAACCTGCATGACGACACGCCAGAGTCGGTCAAGCACGAGCGCTTGGTCCGCCTGCAAGCCACGATCAACGCGAACGCGAAGCAGATTTCCGAAGCCATGGTCGGCAGCGTGCAGAACGTGCTCGTCGAAGGTCCGTCGAAGAAAAATCCGAAGGAAATGGCCGGACGCACCGAAAACATGCGCTACGTCAATTTCCCCGGCGATGCGCGGCTCGTTGGCCAATTCGTGGACGTGCAGGTCACGCAGGCGATGAGCAATTCCCTGCGCGGGCGCGTGGCGGCCAAAGCGGCGGCGTGAATCGGCGCGACCGTCGCGTAGCGCCGAGCCGGGGCGATCGCGCCTGACCGCAGACGCCCCGGCTCACTCCTCGTCCGGATCCTGGTATTCCTTCGGCAGGTGGTGCGCAATGCCCTTGTGGCAGTCGATGCAGGTCTGGCCGTCGGTCTTGGCCTTCATGTGCTTGGTGTAGACACTCTGCCGCTGCTTGTCGGCGCTCATCGCATCGAAGCTATGGCAGTTGCGGCACTCGC
>JAICYA010000453.1 GCA_025934455.1 Rudaea sp. | reverse complement strand
AGCAACTCGTGATAGCCGTTGGCCAGTTCCATGCCGTCAACATACAACTCAAACCGCTCGGCCACGGCCGGCGGTCCGGGCCGTACACGGGCCAACGCCGCCTGACTGGCTGGATAGTCATGAAGAATCGCCGGCCGGCCGCGTCCAAGCTGCGGCTCAACCAGTTCGACCAGCAACACATCGAGCCAGGCATCGCGGTCGTCCAGCGCGAGTGATTCAGGTGTCCGCACGCCGCGCCTCCGTGCAACCTCGCTCAGCGCCGCCACCTCGGCCGCGTGCGGGTTGATGCCGGCGTGCCGCTCAAAGGCTTCCTGGTAGCTGATCGCCTCGGCCAGCCCTCGCCTGAGCAACGCTTCGCCAAGCTCGCTCAGCAACTGCATTCCGGCGCCCAGGCCGTCGCCGGGCCGATACCATTCGACGATCGTGAACTCCGGATTATGACGCGGCCCCTGTTCTTCGCGCCGAAAGGCCCGCGTGACCTGAAACATGGCCCCATATCCGGCCGCCAACAGCCGCTTCATGGCGAACTCGGGCGACGTCTGCAACCAGCGGCGCAGCGAACAGCCGCCGTGGGGCACATCCACTGCAAACGGCTCCAGGTGGCGATCTACCACGACGTCTGCCGAAACGAGCGGCGTCTCCACTTCAATGAAGCCGCGCTGGTGAAAGAACGATCGCAGCCTGCGCAGCAACTGATCGCGCAGCGCAAGTGTCTGCCAGGCCGCGGTGGGGCGCCAATCGGACAAGTGAGTGCTGCTCGTCACTCCTTAGCGCGCTCGAGATACTCGCCGCTGCGCGTGTCGATCTTAATCAGGTCGCCGATGTCGACAAATGCGGGGCAAACCATCTCGGCGCCTGTTTCGAGCTTCACGGGCTTAGTAAGATTGGTAGCCGTATTGCCGCGTACCGCCGGTTCGCAGTATTCGATCCTGAGCACGACGTGGTTGGGAGGCGTGACCGAGATGGGATTGTTGTTGAACAACACCATATTGCACACCGTCCCTTCTTTGAGGTACTTCCAGGCGTCGTCGACTTGCTGGGCATTCAGCTCGTACTGTTCGTAGCTGGCGTTGTCCATGAAGACAAACGAATCTCCCTGGCGGTACAGGTACTGCGCGGCGATTTCGGCCACGTCGGCCGCATCGAGCGAATCACCTCCTTTATACGTCCGCTCCAGCACCGTATTGCGCAGCAAATTTCGCAGCTTGCACTTATAGAGGGCGTTTCCCTTACCGGGCTTCACAAAGTTACACTCAATCATCAAATAGGGATCGCCCTCGATTTCGACCTTCAATCCCTTTTTAAATTCGCTAGTGTTGTAGCTAGGCACGATCGGTTTCCTGTCTCCAGATCCATTTTCAACTACGGAACGAACCCTTGATTATAACGGCAATCGGGACGCCTGTCGGCGCGGAAATCGAAAAATCGCCGCCTTCCTGGCAAGGGCTGCTGAAAGACGCAATTCGAGACCCCGCCGAACTTTGCAAGCTGTTGCGGCTGCCGGCAAACTACCTGCCGGCCGCCCAGCGGGCTGCTCAGGATTTTCCGCTGTTTGCTCCGCGTGGTTACGTCGCCAAGATGCAGCCGGCGAACCCGCTCGATCCGCTGCTTTTGCAGGTGTTGCCGCTGGCGGAAGAATGCTCTTCAGGCGAATCCGCAGGCTTTGTGCCCGACCCTGTGGACGACCTTTCGGCCCAAGCCGCCCCCGGCTTGCTTCATAAATACCACGGCCGCGTGCTGCTGGTGACCACGGGCGCCTGTGCCATTCATTGCCGCTATTGTTTTCGCCGCCATT
>JAICYA010000138.1 GCA_025934455.1 Rudaea sp. | reverse complement strand
TGCGCATGGCCGAACGCGAGGTGGAAACCGCGTTCGGCGCATTTCGACTCATCGGTTATCGCGATGCGCTCACGGGTTTGCCGCATTTCGCGCTGGTGCGCGGCCGCGTCGACGACGGCGCGCCGGTACTTGCGCGCGTGCATGTGCGCGACGCACTCGCCGATGCGCTGCAACTCGCGCGCGCCGATCATGGCGTGACCTTGGCCGCCGCGCTGCACTGCGTCGCCCAGGCCGACCGCGGCGTCATCGTGCTGCTGACCGAGGCGGACGAAGCGGCGAACGCGCTCGAACGCCTCGTGCAACCGGCGCAACCGCGCTCCGATGTTGAAGGCGAGTGGCGCCGCCACGGCATCGGCGCACAGATCCTCGCCGATCTCGGCGCACGTCGCCTGATCGTGCTCGGCACGAAGCGCCGCTTTTCCGGGCTGTCCGGGTTTGGTCTGGAAATTGCCGGCTATCAGGACGCGGAATAGCGATGCCAGCAAGCGCGCGCGGTGTGCTGTACTGCGGTTCCGGCGACCTGAGCGGTTACGGCCAGGCCGCGATCGCCTATGTGCGCGCGCTGGTCAATGCCGGCGTACCGGTACAGTGGGTGCCGCTGGATTGGCTGCCCGGGCGCATGGCCGTCGGTTCGTGGACAATGCCGGACGGCCGCCCCCGCGGCCTGCTCGAGCGCTGTGGAACGCACGGCCATCTGGCGGATTTGACCGCGCTGGTCGAGCGCACGCGCGCGCCGGTGGCGCACGACACGGTGGTCGTGCACTCGCCGCCGGAAGCCTGGCCCCAGATTTTCGAAAGCGGCAAGCGCAACATTGGCGTTACCGTGTGGGAAACCGATCGCGCACCGGCGCACTGGTTGCCACTGATGCGCCAGGCCGACCGCGTGATCGTGCCCTGCGAATTCAACCGTGTGGCGTTCGTGCGCAGCGGGCTGGACAGGCCAATCCATGTGGTGCCGCACATCCGCCGCCACACTTGGCGCGAACACACCCCGGAGGACATCGCCAGGGCGCGCGCGCAACTCGGCATTGCGCACGGCCATCGCGTGTTCTACACGATCAATGCCTGGGACCCGCGCAAGAACATGCCGGCGCTGGTGCGCGCGTTCGCGCGCGCCTTCGCCGCGGATGCGCCGGTGAGTCTGCTGATCAAGACCGGAATGACCGGGCACGGCGGCCTACCCTTTTATCCGAACGTGCCCACGCGCGAGCTTGTCCTGCACGCCATGCGCGACGCCACGGCCGAAGTCGGGCGGCTTTTGCCGCAGATCGTGCTGGTCGATGCGGAACTCGACGGCGACGGCATCGATCTGATCCACGCCATCGGCGATGTCTATGTCTCGCTCACCCATGCCGAAGGCTGGGGCTTGGGCGCGTTCGAGGCGGCCACGCTCGGCAAGCCCGTGCTGATGACGGCCTGGGGCGGGCAGTGCGAATTTCTCGGCGCCGACTGGCCCGGCGCGATTCCTTGTGCGCTCGAGCCGGTGCCGCTGTGGCCGCCGCACAAGCCTTCGTATTTCCCGAGCCAGAGCTGGGCGACGCCCGATGCGGACGCCGCCGTGGCGCTGCTGCGCGCGGCGGCGGACGACGGTGCTCCAATGCAGGCTGCGGCGAACGCCATCCGCGAACGCATCGTGCGCGACTATGCCGAACCGGTCGTCGTCGACGCTTTGATCGAGGCGATCGCATGAGCGCGCGGCGCGACTTCCACTTCGTTTTCGGCCTGCGCGAGCAACGCGAGCCGTTCCACATCCTGCATTACCTGTGCCTGGCGTCGTGCCGCGCGGTGAACCGGCCCGACACAATCCATTTTCATTACCGGCACGAGCCATTCGGGCCATGGTGGGAAAAGATCAAGCCGCATCTGCGCCTGGTGCGTGCCCCGGATGTCGTGGAAGGTTTCGCGCCGGCGCGTTACGCGGACAGCGCGGAAGGCCGCTTCATCGAACAGCTTGGATTGAGCTATGCGCACGAAGCGGATTTCCTGCGCCTGGACATCCTCATCGCGCACGGCGGCGTCTACTGCGACATGGATACCTTGTTCGTGCGGCCGTATGCGGACGCATGGTTCGCCGAGGATTTCGCGATCGGCGAGGAAAGCGCGCCGTTCGCGCGCGGACAGGTCATTCGTCCGACCCTGTGCAATGCGGTGATGTTCGCGCGGCCCGCGTCGCGCTTCGCCCGCGTCTGGCGCGAGCGCATGGTCGCGGCGTTCGACGGCAGTTGGAGCGGGCATTCCTGCCACGAAGCCGCGCGGCTGTGGCGGGTCATGCCGGATGCCCTGCGCGTGCTGCCGCGCGAGTACTTCTACCGCTACGGCAGCACGATTGCCGGATTGAAGAGCCTGCTCGAGCAGTCCGACGTCGAGCATTCCGACCTCTACAGCATGCACCTGTGGGCGCACCTGTGGTGGGAGCAGTCGCGCCAGGATTTTTCCGCAGTGCACGCCGGACAAATCGACGAAAACTGGATACTCACACGCGATTGCACGCTGGCGAAGCTGGCGCGTAAATTTCTCGATTAGATGTCAATGTGCAGTGCCCCGCCCGCATGCGGCATGCGCAGCGCGCCCAGTGGGGGAGCATATTCGGCCAGACGCTGGCGCAGCAGCGTTTCGCGTTGCACCAGCGCGGCGTGGCCCAGCGCCTTGGCGCGCGCGATCGCGGCATGATGCGCGCCGTCGAACGTGTTGGCGCCGTGGTAGACGTAGATCGAACTCCACCCCGCATCGCACACGCGCGCGATGGTGTTGCGCTGGCGCAGGATCTTCAGTAGCACGTCGGTATCTTCGCCGCGCGCGAGTTGCGCGTAACGCGGCATGCGTTCGCGCCGGCCGAGCAGCGAACCTTGCACCACGTTCAGCGGATACGCTTCGCGGTTCCAGTCGTCCCAATACAACTCGCCGCGCGCCGGGAACCAGTGCAACTGGTCGCACAGATAACTGAAATCCGCTTGCGCTTCGTTCAACGCGCGCCACTGCAATGCCAGGCGTTGCGGATGGTAGCGGTCGTCGTCGTCCCACTGGCAGACGAATTCGCCATGCGCCGCATCGACCGACGCATTGCGCAGGGCGCCGAGCGTCGAACCGGGCGTGTGCCGTACGCAGCGGATCGGCGCCGTTTGCAGGTTCGCGACGAGCCCGCTCAATTCTGCGTGGCAGGCATCGTCGCCATCGTGCACGATCACCAGCTCGCGTTCGGCGTGCGTCTGCGCCGCGAAATCGCCGATCGCGAGTTTCGCCAGCGCAAGGCGCGAGGCCTGGGTTATCATCAAACAACTGATCATGGCGCCAGATTGTAGAACCAATCCCAAAATCTGCTGCGCTCGTCATCTCGCGTGCCGGCGGTGCTCGGAATCCTCATTTACTACCAGTTTGAGATAGGTTCTCAACCTAGATGCAAAAAATAGCTTACATCCTGACCTGGCGCGACGGCGAAGACGCGAGCCGCCGCGCCAATCTTTTTGCCGTGCTGGAATGGCTGGCGCGTTATCCGCAATTCGAGCCGTTTCTCGTCGAGCAGGATTCGGTGCCGCGCCTTGATGGCGGTTTGCCGCATCCGGCTTGCAAGCATGTATTCGCCTACAACCCGGGGCCGTTCAACAAGAGCTGGGGCCTGAACGTCGGCTTCCGCTGCTGTACGCACGCTTGGCTGGCCTTTGCCGATGCCGACATCGTGCTTGGCGCCGCCTTGACTGCCACGCTGGAGCATCTGGAGAAGGGATATTGGGCGATCAAACCGTATCGTCGCCTGATCGACCTCGACGCGTCCGAAAGCGCGCGTGTGCGCGGCGGCGATTTCGATTTCGTTCCCGATCGCCGCGATGCCGCGCCCAATCGCGAGGGTGCGGGTGAGCGCATCGTGTTCGCCGGCGGCGCGTTCCTCATCGCGCGCGCCGCGTTCGTGCGCCTGGGCGGCTGGGACGAACGCTTCCGCGGCTGGGGCGGCGAAGACGACGCCTTCAGCTACCGCCTCGAGCGCGCGCGTGTGCCTGCCTTCGAACTCGGCATCCGCCCGGCGGTTCATTTGGCGCATCTGCGTTCGCAGGAAACCACCTACGCCCAGCCGCATTACGCCGCCAACTGCGCGCTGCTGGAAAGCTATCGTCAACTGGAAGATCCGCAACTGGAGCGGCTGTCGGAAATCCAGGCGCAGATCGTCGGCAACCGCGACAAGTACCGCCCCGAATGAACGCCTCCGCAATCCGTCTACTGATCGGCACGCCGGCGTATGGCGGCATGATGCACAGCGACTATGTGAGTGCGCTGTTGCAATACCAGCGCGCCGGCATCGACTTCGCGCTGATGAGCATCGGCAACGAAAGCCTGATCACGCGCGCACGCAACACGATCCTTTCCGAATTCCATGCGCGCGCGGATTTCAGCCATCTGCTGTTCCTCGATGCGGACGTGCTGCTGCCGCCCACCGGCTTGCGACGCATGCTGGGCGCGGGCCACGATGTCGTCGGCGCCGCGGTCGCGCTCAAGGGCCGCAATGCCAGCGGCGGGCGCATCTTCAATGCAGGCGCGGTGCGCGGCGAGGATGGCGCGCTGTACGAGGTCGAGCGCATCGGTACGGCAGCGCTGCTGCTGTCGCGTGCGGCAGTGGATGCGCTCGTCGCGGATGCGCGTCGCGACGGCCGCGTGTACTCGCGCGGCTTCGACTTGCGCGGCGTGGAACTCAGGAGCAGCGTGCAGTACGACGTCTTCCGCACGGGCGTGGTCGGCGACGAATACCTGTCCGAGGATTACTGGGTCTGCCGCGAATTGCGCCGGCTCGGATTCCCGGTCTATGTGGATCCGACCATCGTCACCCGCCATTCCGGGATGATGGAGGCGTGAACGCTTCGGCGGCGACGCGTCGCGTCGAGCTGCTCCAGGTGCGCGCGCCGAATGTGCCGTCGTTCGTGCTCGCGCTGGAAACGCAGGGCGATCGCAGCATCGCACCCCATCTGCGCGCTCACGGCGTCTGGGAGCCGGCCGAGACCGCCCTGTGCCAGCGGCTGCTGCGCCCGGGCATGCGTATGGTCGATGCCGGCGCACACGCCGGCTACTACAGCGTGTTGTTCTCGCATCTGGTCGGCGCGACCGGCGGCGTCATCGCCTTCGAGCCGGAGCCGGCCAATTTCCGCATGCTGCTGGCCAACCTGCTGCTCAACGATTGCGGCAATGTCCAGGCGCGGCCACTGGCGCTGGCGGAAGGCGGCGGCGCCGAGTTCCTGCATCTGTGCGACGACAATCCAGGCGATCATCGCCTCGCGCCGACGCCGGGACGTCGACGCGTCGCGGTCGAAACCATCGACCTCGATTCCGCGCTAGCCGGCGCGCCGCTGGATTTCATCAAGATCGACACGCAGGGCGCCGAGCCGCGCATCCTTGCCGGCATGGCGAACACGATTTCCGTCAACCGCGAGCGTCTGGGTTGCCTGATGGAATTCGCGCCGGGACTGCTGTAACTCGCCGGCGTTTCGCTCGACCGGTATGCCGCGCAACTGGCTGCGCTGGATGCACGCGTGTTCGCGATTTCGTTGCAGAATCATGATCTCAACCTGCAACGCCTGGTGCCGTTGCGCGCCGGCTTGGACATGCTCGTCGGTCGCCTGGCGCATCTGGGCGAGATCGACGCCTCCTGCGACGTGTTCGCGGTCTTCGGCGATGCCGCGGAAGCGGCGTGGCTGGCGCGGTTTCGGCAAGGCCGGGTCGGGTAAACTACGCGCGCGGCGCCCGCCGCGAAGAGGAAACGCCCGTGCCGGAATTCGCCGGCGACCCACGCGCCGATGCGCAAGCGCGGTTCGCCATTGTCGCCAGCCGCTGGAATCCGCGCATTGTTGACGCGCTGGTCGAGGGTGCGCGGCGCGCAGTCGCGGCGCATGGCGTGGCCGAGGCGGCGCTCGACGTGATTCGCGTGCCGGGCGCGTGGGAGATT
>JAICYA010000224.1 GCA_025934455.1 Rudaea sp. | reverse complement strand
GGAACCGTCGACGACGATCTGCAGCGGCGGACGATTGCGTTCGCCCACGGTCGATTGGATCAGGCGTCGCTCAAAATCCGGCGGAATCACCAGCGCCGCGCTGATCTTGCCTTCGCGCAACAACGCGTCGATGTCTTGCGGTGTGCGCAGGTGATATTCGAAGTCCAGTACATGGGTTTGTGCGAGTTGCGCGACGATCTGCCTCGAGTGCGCGGTGCGGGCATGGTCGAGTACGGCGGCGGGCAGGTGGCGGATGTCCATGTTGATCGCGTAGCCGAACAGCAGCAATTGCATGGTCGGAATGCCGACGATCATCGCGAACGTGAGCTTGTCGCGGCGCAGTTGGCGCAGTTCCTTGACGACGATGGCGAAGAGACGGCGCAGGTTCATGCGCGGGTCTCCGCGCGCGGCGCCGGCGCCTGGCGCGTGGCGGCGACGAACACGTCCTCGAGGTTCGGCCGTGTCGTTTCCACGTGGGCGTCGATACCCGCCGCATGCAGATCTGTAGCGATGCGCGTACGCAAATCCGCAGCGTCGCTGCCGAGGACGCGCAAGGAGGCGCCGATCTGCGCCATCGCTGCTATTCCCGGCAGATTTGCCAGTGCGTTCTGCGCCGCGCGCGGATTCGCGCAGTCGACCAGCAGCACCTGGCCGGGCAGGGCGTCCTCGAGTTCGTGCGGCGTGCCGTCGGCGACGAGGCGGCCGCGGTCGAGGATCGCGAGCCGGTGGCAGCGCTCGGCTTCGTCCATGTAGTGCGTGGAGACGAGGATCGTGGTGCCTGCATCGGTGAGCGCGAACAGCGAATCCCAGAAGTCGCGCCGCGACTGCGGATCGACCGCGCTGGTCGGTTCGTCGAGCAGCAGCAATTCCGGCTTGTGCAGCACGGCGGCGGCAAGCGCGAGGCGCTGTTTTTGTCCGCCGGACAAGGTGCCGGCGAGCTGGTCGCGCTGTTCGCCGAGCCAATAGCGATCGAGCAATTCGGCGACACGCGTGCGGGTTTGCGTGCGGTCCAGTTCGTGGACGGCGCCGACGAATTCGAGGTTCTCGCGCACGGTCAGGTCGTCGTACAGCGAGAACTTCTGCGTCATGTAGCCGATGCGGCGCTTGAGCGCCTCGGCTTGCTGCGGAATCTTGTAACCGAGCACATCGATCGTGCCCGCGCTCGGCAACAGCAGTCCGCACAGCATGCGGATCGTGGTCGACTTGCCCGAGCCGTTCGGGCCGAGGAAGCCGTACACCTGCGCGCGCGCGACGGTGAGGTCGATGCGGTCGACCGCCACGACCTTGCCGAACGTGCGCGTCAGGCCGCGTGCGACGATGGCGCTGTCGGGTTCAGTGCGCGGCATGGTCGAGCAGGCTCGCCTGGCACGGCACGCCCGCCGGCAGCTTGCGTGCCGCGTCGCCGTCGAGGAACAGGTCGGCGCGATACGTCAGGCGGCTGGCGTCGTCGCCCGACAGCGCATAGTACGGCGTGAAGCTCGCCTCGCTGCGGATGCGCTTGAGCGTGGCGGTGAAGGGTTGCGCCACGCCATCGACGTGGACGGAAAAATGCGCGCCGGGTTGCAACGACGCGCGTTGCGATTCCGGCACGAAGACTTGCGCGTACGGCGCCTCGCCGACCAGCAGGCTGACCACGCTGGCGCCTGCGGGCGGACGATCGCCAAGCCGAAATGGCAAGGCATCGATGCGGCCTGCGCGTGGCGCATGCACGGACAGGCGCTCCAGCGTGACCGTCAACTGCGCCGCCTGCGCCTTGGCTTGCGCGAGCGCGGCTTCGCCTTGTGCGAGGTCTTCCGGTCGCGTGCCGTTGAGCAATTGCGCGAGGTTGGCTTTCGCGGCGGCGGCGTCCGCGTCGGCCTGGTGCAGCGCCGTGTTGGCATTGTCGAGGTCGGCCTGGCTGTTCAGGCCGCGGCGGCGGATGTCGGCGACGCGCGCGCGCGCGATGCGCGCGTTCGCCGCGGTGGTCTGCGCACGCGCAAGTGCTGCGCGCGCGGCATCGATGGTCTCGATGCGGGCGCCATGGCGCAGTTCGTCGAGTGCCGCGCTCAGGCGCTGCACATCCGCCTGCGCGGCATCGAGTTGCGCCTGCGTACGGCGCGGATCGAGCGTGAGCAGCAGTTGCCCGGCCTGCACGCTGTCGCCTTCGTCCACCAGGATCCGCGTGATCGGCTCGGATACTTCCGCCGGCACCGCGATGCGGTCCCATTCCAGCGTGCCGAGCAACGGCGCGGGGCCGCTCTCGCGCGCGCATCCCGCGAGCGCGGCGCATGCGCACAAGGCCAGGAGTGCATTAATGCGTCGATATTGCATGGGGGTTCTCCAGCGCGCTGTCGATCAGCGCGAGCGTGTGTGCGATCAGGGTTTCGGTATCGGGCGCGGAGCGGCTTTGATGGACCAGGCGCCGCTCCAGCCCCGGCACGCCGCGCACGAACGACTTCGCCACGTCGCGCCAAACCGGGGCGGCGGCGAACGGAAACACCGCGAGGCTGATCAGTGACAGTCCGATCAGCATCGGCTGCAGGTCGGCGCGGATCTCGCCGCGCCGCTGCGCCGCCGCGATCAGCATGAACACCTTCGGCGAGAGTACGGCGCTGAAATTCGCCTGCATGTGTTCGCGCAGGCTGCCGCCCTCGCTCAATACTTCGCGCGTCATCAGCCGCGGCATCCAGGGGTTGGCGGCGATGTTGCGCATGTGTGTTTCGAGGAAGCGGCGCAAGGTCGCGCGCGGACTCGGCAGCGGCTTGAGCAACGGCGCCACCGAAGCGGCGACGAATGGGTCGATGCGTTCGGCGAGGACCGTGTCGACGAGGTTGCGCTTGCTCTGGAAATAGTAGTGCAGCAGCGCCGGAGTGACGCCCGCATCCCGTGCGATCGCCCGCAGCGTGGCCGCGGCAATGCCGCGCGCGGCAAAGGTCTCGATGGCCGTGTCGAGCAGGCGCGCGCGCAGATCCACCGTTCCCGCCTGCGGTCGACCGGGACGACGCGGTTTGCGCGTGGGCATTGCCTTCGGCATGCGGTTAATGTAATTAATCAGATAATTAAATACAAGTACCGCCGGTTTGCCGTGGTCGGCGCACCGCGATCGCGTGATCCATGTCGCAGCCGGATGGCCGGGCCGGGGGCAAGATGTGGCGCGGCAGGCGGCGCACGGTATCCTAGGCGTTTGAGCGTGGTTGATCGGGAGCGGTTCATGGTGATCGCGCGGTGATGGCACTGGCATTCTGGCCGGCCTGGGCGGCACCGATGTTGAACGGTGCGGCGCTCCTGCTTGCACTGGGCTTCCGGCGCAATCGCGCCGTGCTCGTGCTCGCCGTGCTCACGGTCGCCGCGTTGGCCCTGGCCGGCATCGGCCATGTCGATGCCGGCGAACGCGGCATCGACGCGGCACGCATGTTCGCCCCGTGGTTGCTGCTTGCGGCCGTGGCCTTGCCCGAGCGTGGCTTGTTGGCACGGCGCAACCTCGCCTTGCTTCTGCTGCTCGCGGTAGCGGCCTGGTTGACGTTCGCTGCCTCCGACCGTTTGTGGCCGGGCCTGCGCTCGGCCTTGCCATTCGGGCTCCTGCCATGGTCGGCCGGCAAAGTGGCGGCCGGCCTGACATTCGCCGCGGCGTTTGTGTGCATGTTTCGCTGGCTGCGGCATGGCGTACCGATGGAATTGGGTCTTTGCGTCGTGCTGGGCCTGGCCGGATTCGCGATGTTGCCCAATTTCGACACCATCCACGCGCTGGCGCTGGCTGGCGCCAGTGGCCTGCTCACTGTCCTTTACGCTTCCTACCGCATGGCCTTCGTCGATGCGCTGTCCGGCCTGCCGAATCGGCGTGCGCTGGATGAAACACTCGCCCGCCTGACCGGCGACTATGCGTTGGCGATGGTCGACGTGGATCACTTCAAGTCGTTCAACGATACGCACGGCCACGACGCCGGCGACAAGGTGCTGGAGGCCGTCGCCGGCGAATTGCGCCGCGAACGCCGTGGCCGTGCCTTCCGTTATGGCGGCGAGGAATTCTGCCTGCTGTTTGCCGGCGCGCGCAGCCGCGATGCGGTGCGCATGTGCGACCAGACGCGCCGCGCCGTGGAACAGATGCGCGTGCGCATCCGCTCCGCGCCGAAGAAGCCGCGCGGCGGACAGGCGGTCAAGCGCCGCGAAGACGTCGAAACGAACGTCACAGTGAGCATTGGCGTG
>JAICYA010000013.1 GCA_025934455.1 Rudaea sp. | reverse complement strand
GCGTCCTCGCGCGAGGCGCCGCGGCCGGCGCGCTCGAGCACGGCCAATGCTTCGGCGGATTCGTCCACGGCGGTCTTGTAATCGCCCTGCTTGACCGCGACGTTGGCCAGCGTCGACAGCGAATACGCCACGGTCGGATGGTCGTTGCCGAACAGCGCGCGGCGTTCGGCGAGCGCCTTCGTCATTTCCGCACGCGCATCGTCGAGCCGGTCCTGCCGGTAGTCGGCCATGCCCAGATTGTTGCGCGCGCGGGGACACACTTCGTCGGCGAAGTGCGCGCGTTCGCACATGGCTATCGCGTTGCCGTAATCGGTTTGCGCGTCGGCGAAATGGCGCTGCGCGACGGCGACATTGCCGAGTGCATCCCAGGTCTTGGCCAGTTCCACGTGATCGCCGCCGAACACCTGCTTCTGCATCGCCAGTGCCTGATTGAGCAGGGATTCGGATTCGGCGAATTTCTCCTCGCGCGACAGGATCACGCCAAGGTCGCGCAGGGTCGTGGCGATGGCATCGTGCGGCGCGGTGTAGATGCGCTGCTTGAGCGCAAGCAATTCGCGGAAGCGCGCCTCGGCGGCGTGCAGATCGCCGACACCGTCGGTCGCCGTGGCCAGGCTCTCGTCGGCCGCGACATAGCGGTCGTCCTCGGGCCCGTGCTGAGCACGCCAGGTCGCGAGCGCCGGCTGCAGAACCGCGATTGCTTCGGGATAGCGCTGCGCTTCGGCGAGCGCGTTGCCGACCTCGAACTGCGCGGCTTGCGCCATCTCGCTGTCCGTGCCGTACAGCCGTAGCGCCGCCGTGGCGGCCTCGCGCCGGTCCGCGATCGCGGCATCGGGCTTGCCGAGCGTCATTTCCGCCGCGGCCTGCACGGCCAGGGCGCGCAGCAGGTCCGCGCCCGGCCCGGCGCGCAGTTCGGGCAGCAGCGGCGTCAATTCGACGAGCGCGCCGGCATTGTCGCCGGCGCGCTGACGCGCTTGCGCGTGCGCGACGCGCGCGTGACGCAGGACGCGCGTGTCGGCGATGCTGGCGGCGGCGTGCGCGGCTTCCTCGAACAGGGCTTGTGCGCGATCGAAACGCGCCATCGACAATTCCACTTCGCCGAGCGTCTGCGCGAGATCCGCCTGCGTGAGCGGATCGAAGTTGCTCGCCGCCAGGCGCCGCCGCGCCGCTTCGACGAGCGCCTCGGGCGTCGGGCGCTGGTCGCGCGGCAGATGCGCGCGCGCGGCGTCGAACAGGCCGACCACGAAGTCGCGCACCGTGTTGGCGCGCGCCGCTTCGCGCCGCGCCACCTGCGCCTGCCACAGGGCAAGGCCAAGCGCGGCGAAGACCGCGGCCAGAAACAGGGCGGTCACCACCACGCCGCCGCGGTGGCGTTGCACGAACTTGCGCGTGCGGTACAGGCGCGACGGCGGATGCGCGGCGACCGCGCGCCCGGCGAGCCAGTTGTCGATGTCGTCGGCGAGCGCGCCGGCCGAGGCGTAGCGGCGCTGCGGTTCCTCGGCCAGCGCCTTGAGCAGGATGTTGTCGAGGTCACCGCGCAGCAGTTTGCGCAGGCGCGCTCGCTCGATGCGCGGAACCGTCGCATCGCCCGCTTCGTCGACGCGCGAGGATGGCCGCCGCGTCGGCGCGACGCCGGGCTTGAGGCCGAGCAGCAGTTCGTGCAGCAGCACGCCAAGGCCGTAGACGTCGGTCGCGGTGGTGATTGCGCCGCCGCGCAACTGTTCCGGCGCGGCGTAGTCCGGCGTGAACACGCCGACCGTGCCGGTCGTGCCGGCATCGTCTTCCTCGATCAGCTTGGCGATGCCGAAGTCGAGCAGCTTCACCGTGCCGTCGGCCGCCACCAGGATGTTCGACGGCTTGATGTCGCGATGCACGATCAAATTGCGGTGCGCTTCGGCAACGGCGCGGCAAACGTCGCCGAACAGGCGCACGCGCGCGCGCGCGTCGAGATTGCGCGCTTCGGCGTAACGCGTGATCGGCGCACCGTCGACGAATTCCATGATCAGGTAGGGAATGCCGGCCGCGGTGACGCCGCCGTCGATCAGGCGCGCGATGTTGGGATGCTGCAATGCCGCCAGCACGCGCCGCTCGCGCTGGAACAGGCGCTGTTCCAGTTCCGAGTACAGGCCGCGGCGCAGCAGCTTGATGGCGGCCTGCTGGTGGAAATCCGCATCCTCGCGCTCGCCGAGGAAGACTGCCGACATGCCGCCCTGGCCGAGCGCCCGCACGAGGCGAAACGCCCCGAAGCGGCTGCCGATCAGGCCCTCGGGGGCGAGGTCGCGCGCGGCCAGGCGCGCGGCATGCTCCCCTACCGTGGTGTCGAGAAAACCGCGACCGTCATGCGCGGCAAGCAGGCGGTGCAGGCGCTCGCGCGAGTCCGCGTCGGCCACGTGCGATTCGAGCCAGGCCGCGCGCGCCTCGGGCGGTAGCTCGAGCAGCGCATCGAAGGCCTCGCGCAACGCATTTTGCGTGGTGGAATCGTTGGGCGGCGTCATTGCTGCGAAGAACGCCAATGCGCGGCAGGATGCGACATGCGTCTCAGGCCAGAGCGTCGTGCAAAAAGGCGCGCGCGAATGCCCAGTCGCGGTCCGCGGTGCGCCGGGTCACGCCGAGTTGTTCGGCAACCTGTTCCAGCGGCAGGCCGGCGAAATAACGCAGCTCGACCACGCGCGCGGCGCGCGTGTCGGCGGCTTCCAGTTGCGTCAGCGCGGCATCCAGGGCCAGTGCGCCTTGCGCATCGTCGATGGCGAGGCGGCCGTCGCTGTCGGTCAGGGTCACCGCGACCCAGCCGCCGCCGGCGCATTGGCGCAGATGGTCGCGCGCGCGGTCGGCGAGCAGATGGCGCATGGCGCGCGCGGCGTAGGCGAAGAATTGCGCGGGATGCGAGAACTTCAGTTCGTCCTGTTTGCCGATTCGCAGGTAGAGTTCGTGCACGAGCGCGGTGGTGTCGAGCGTGCCGCGCTCGCGCCCACCGAGCTGGCGCGCCGCCATGGCCTTGAGCCGCGCGTAGACCGCGTCGAACAAGGCGTCTGCCGATTCCGGCACGTTGGGTGCAGAGGGCTCGGGCATGCAACCATTCTAGGGCGATTGTTGCGTCGCGGCGTGGCAAACCGTCACGGTTCGCGTATTAAGGCGCGAATCCGATGAGGGGGAGGGTGGCCCGCCGCGAGCAATCGCGGCGGGTTTTTGTTTTCCACCGCTTACAATCGCGCCATGTCGCGATCCGAACTCGACGCCTTCGTACAAGCCCGCTACGCGCAAGTGCTGGCGCGCTGCCGCGCGGCAGGCGTGGTGCTGCACGACGATGCCGGAGTGGCCGAGCACGTGCAACGCGTGCTGCTGGCCAGCGATTTCGCCTTCGATGCGTTTTCGCGCGATCCGCACCTGCTCGATGCGCAGGGCCTGGCGCGACTGGCCGACCCGCGCCACGCCGACGCCCGGCCTCTGGAACTGTCGACAAGCCTGGACGAAGCCAACGCGATGGCCGCGCTGCGCCATTACCGCCGTGCCGAGGCACTGCGCCTGATCTGGCGCGACGTCAACGGCCTGGACCACGTCGAACAGACCCTGGCCGGTTCCAGCGCATTGGCCGAAGCCTGTCTTGCCGCCGCACTGGCATATGCGGAAAACCTGCTCGTGCGCCGGCATGGCACGCCACGCAATGCCGAGGGTGTGGCGCAGCGCCTGGTCGTGATTGCGATGGGCAAGCTCGGTGGCGGCGAGCTGAATTTTTCCTCCGACATCGACCTGATCCTCGCCTTCGCGGACAACGGCACGAGCGACGGTGAGCGCCCGTTCGCGAACGAGGCGTACTTTGCGCGCCTGGGCCAGCTGTTGGTGAAACTGCTCGCCGAGATCACGGTCGACGGCTACGCCTTTCGCGTGGACCTGCGCCTGCGTCCGTTCGGCAACGCCGGGCGCGTGGCCTTGCCCTTTGCCGCGATGGAGCAGTACTACCAACGCGAGGGCCGCGACTGGGAACGCTATGCATGGATCAAGGCGCGGCCGGTGGCGGGCGACATCGTCGCCGGCAAGCGCCTGCTCGAAACGCTGCGCCCCTTCGTCTATCGCAAATACCTGGACTACACCGCGTTCGCCGGCCTGCGCGAGATGAAAGCGCTGATCGACACCGAAGTCGCGCGCAAGGACCTGGCGTCGAATCTGAAACTCGGGCCCGGCGGCATCCGCGAGATCGAATTCGTCGTGCAGTTGCTGCAACTCATCCGTGGCGGCCGTGAACCATCCCTGCGCGAAACCGCCTTGCTGCCGGCGCTGACCGCCTGCGAGCGGCTGGGCGCGATGTCGTTGTCCAGCGCGAAGCGCCTGCGCGAGGCTTACCGTTTCCTGCGCCGCGTGGAAAACCGCGTGCAGATGCTGCGCGACGAGCAAATCCACGACGTGCCTGAAGACGATTTCACGCGCGCGCGCATGGCCGACGCACTGGGATTCGCGGACTGGAGCGCGTTGGCGCAAGAATTGGCCCGCGTGCGGGGCGAGGTCGCCGCCGAATTCGCCGACCGTCTCGGCGCTGAAAAACCCGCGGCTGCCGCCGATGTGGATGCGGCGCAGGCATATTGGCAAGGCTTGCTGGCCGAGCAGGCGAAGCCCGCACAACTGGCGCAACTCGGTTTTGGCGATGCGGAACACCTGCACAATTCTTTGCAGGTGCTGGCCAGCGGTGCCGGCGCGCGCGCACTGTCCGCGCGTGGGCGCGGACGCTTGGATCGACTCGTGCCGCATCTGTTGCAAGCGGCGGCGGCGAGCGCCGCGCCGGATGCCTGTCTGGAGCGATTGATACGCTTGCTGCACGCCGTGTTGCGGCGCTCGGCTTATCTGGCCCTGCTCGAAGAGCGCCTCGCCGCGCGCCGACGCCTGGTCGAAGTCTTCGCCGGCAGTGCCCTGCTTGCCGAGCGCGTGATCGAGCATCCCTTGCTGCTGGACGATTTGCTGGGCGTGCAGCCTGATTCCGAATTGCCGAATCGCGGCGCGCTGGATGCGGAAATCGGCCGGCGCATGGCCCTCGTCGACGCCGGCGACGCCGAGGGCGCGATCGAAATCCTGCAGGAAGAAAAGCAAAGCGCCACATTCCGCATCGGGCTCGCGTATCGTGGCGGGCTTGCCGCCAATGCTGCCGCGCGCTCGCTCAGTGAAGCCGCCGAAGTCGTCGTTGCGCGCGCCCTGATGCTGGCCGAACGAGACCTTGCGCGGGCACACGGCAAGCTGGCCGGCGGCATCGCGGTGATCGGCTATGGCAGTCTCGGCGGCGCGGAACTGGGCTTCGCCTCCGACCTCGACCTTGTCTTCGTCTACGACGGCGACCTGGCCCAGGCCGAAAGCAACGGTACGCGACCGCTGGAAGGCGTGCGCTATTTCGCCCGCATCGCCCAGCGCGTGGTGCATTGGCTGACGACGCAGACGCGCGCGGGAAAACTCTACGATGTCGACGTGCGCCTGCGCCCGGATGGCGGCAAGGGCCTGCTCGTGGTCGGCGTGCAGGCGTTTGCCGGCTACCTGCGCGAGCGCGCCTGGATCTGGGAATCGCAGGCGCTGGTGCGTGCGCGGCCGATCGCCGGCGACGCGCAGGCAAGTGCGAAGTTCGCGGCGTTGCGCGTGGATTGGCTGGCGCAGCCGCGCGATCGTGCCCACGTGCTCGCCGAAATCGGTGCGATGCGCGCGCGCTGGCGCGCCGAGCGCGACCGTTCCACGGATTCGCTACTGGATTTGAAACAGGGCGCGGGCACGTTGCTCGACATCGAGTTCATCCTGCAAACGTTGGTGTTGCTGCACGCGCAGACCGAGAAGCGCTTGCTTGGCAGCGGCAACAGCGCGGATTTGATCCGCATCGCGGGTACCGCCGGGGTGTTGCCGGCGGCGCATGCGGACGCGCTTGCGCAGGCCCACGCGACGCTGCTCAAGCGCGCCCTGGATTGCACCCTGGACGCGCGGCCACGGCTGGTTCTGCGTGATGCGGAACTCGCGCGACATGCACAAGCCGTGCTGCGAATCGCCGAAGCAATCGGATTGCGATTCAGCTGATTCAGTCGTTGGTGAGAGCGGCGACCACATCCGATCGCGTCGATTCCAGCACATGCCAGACCTTGCTGGCGACGGCGGCAAGCTCGCGCAGCGGCGGCGGTTGCGGCAATCCGGACGTATCAACAGCGGCATCCAGCGGATGCAGCCAGCCTTGCGTGCGCAGTTCGGCATGCAGGTCGGTCAATTTGCCACGTGCGGAATCCGGCAGCAGGGTGAATACCGGTTTGCCGGTGGCACAGGCTTCGGACAGCATGTTCACCGAATCGGGCGTGACTGCGATGCGATCGGCGGCGGCGAGATAGCCCTGATACGGGTTCTCGCCATCTTCCGCCCCGTTCCAGAAATGCACGCAGTCGGCGCGCAGGCGTTCGCGCGACATGCGCCGCCACGCTTCCGGCGTGCGCCGCGACGTCGACACCAGCGCGCTGCCGCCATCGCGCGCGACGAGCGCGTTGATGCGCGCGAGGAAAGCCTCGAACCAGGCCTCGTCCATGTTCAACCCGCGGCGCGGGCCGCCGATCAGCACCGTCGTGCGCGGCCGTGGCATTTGCGCCAACATCGGAAAGCGCGCGAGTCCCGCGGCGAGCCAATCCTCGTCTACCGGATTGAGCGCACCGAGGGACTGGATCACGTTTGCGCCTTCGAGCGCATCATGGCGCGGCGCGACGACGAGGTCGAAGCGCCTGGCATCGATGCGCGGATCGAGGATCTGGATGGCGAAGGTCTTGCCGCTGCTGGCGTGGCGCAGCCAACTCGTGACCAGGGCGCCGTCGCGGCCGCAACCGATGGCTAGCGCCGGCCACGGTTCGCGCAGGCGCCGACGCAATGCCGCATCGACGCCGATGCGCAGGCCGGCCGTCATGCGCGGCGCGAACCATGCCCAGGGCCCGCGCAGGCCGGTACGCAGGGTCTGCGCTTCGATCCGCATGGCCTGCGCCAACGCGCGCGCCTGGCGCTCGTTGCCGGCGCCGCCGTCGGTCACGATCCAGCAAGGCGGGGATTGGAAAAACGCGTCCGGCACCACAGATGTCCTGTGAGGGGTTCGGCCATGATGCCGACTCCGCGTTGTCGTCGGCAAGTCAAAAGCTTCCTTGATGCCGGTTGCATTACACTCGGCCGGCTCGTTTCATCCCATCCCGCACAGGAGAATGCACGTGTTCGTACGCCGTCTGTTGATCGCATCCCTGCTCGCCGCGAGCGTTTCCGCCTTCGCCGCGCCGCAGACCTTCAGCATCGATCCGAACCATACCCAGGTATCGTTCACGTACAACCATTTCGGATTTTCCAATCCGACCGGACGTCTGGAAGACATCAAGGGCACGCTCGTGGTCGATCAGGCCGATTGGGGCAAGTCGTCGGTCGAGGTGACCATGCCGTTGAGCGGCCTGCACACCGGCGTGCCGAAACTCGACGAGCATTTGAAGACGCCGGATTTCTTCGACGCGGCGAAATTCCCCGACGTCAATTTCAAGAGCACCAAGGTGAGCAAGACCGGCGCGCAAACGCTCGACATCGCCGGCGACTTGACCGTACACGGCGTCACCAAGCCGGTGACCTTGCATGCGCGCATCAACAAGATCGGCGAGAACAAGATGATCGGCTCGCAGAGCGCCGGCTTCGATGCCGACACCACGTTCAAGCGTTCGGAATTCGGCGTGAACAAGTATGTGCCGGCGGTGAGCGACGAGGTGCATGTGCACATCACGCTGTCGGCGGATTTGAAGAAGTAGCGCTTTTCGCCTCTCCCGCTGGCGGGAGAGGGGGAAGTTAGTTACTGGCTCTTCACGCCCTGATTCTTCAGGGCTTCGAGGTCGGCAAGCTTGACGCTGCCGACCGCGGCCTTGAGCTGGTCGATGCTGTCGGCGTTGCCGCTCGCTTTCACGCTGAAGCGGTTGCCGAGGATGATGCCGTATTCGCCGTACTTGCTTTGCGTATCCCACTGTTCGTGGACGAGGCGGCCATCCTGTTTGTAGGTCTTGTCGTAGCCGTGGTCGGTTTCGTTGTCGGCTTCGACCCCGACCGCGCCGGCAAGCGCCATGATGCCCTTGGCGCTGCCGGTGTCGGCGATCTCCAGATGCAAGGTGTGCTGGCCGTCCGAATAGGTGGCGTTGGCGTTGGAAACCTGCATGCCCATCGCGCCATTGCGTTCGGCCGAAACCGAGGTGCGCGGCATGCCCGCGAGCGAATCCGGCACGAAGGCCTTGATCGCATCCGGCGCGAGCGCCTCGACCTGTGAGCCGCCGCCGAGCACGGCGCCGAGCATTTGCCCCGCAGCCTGCGCCTGCGCGTTGGCGTCGCCGGATTTCTGCGCGGCTTCCATTTGCTTGCTGGCCTTTTGCGCGTTCTGGCCCATCGCGACCAGCGCGCCGAGCGCGCTGTTCTTGTCCACGCTCACGTTGCTGCCGTTGCCGTCGAGGCTGATGTTGCTGCTGCCGATATGCAGGCCGCTGCTGGCCGCGCCAAACATCGCCGCACCGGTGAAGGTGGCGACAATGAGCATCAGGATCCAGCCGAGCACGATCGCGCAGATGATGCTGACCGCCGTGTAGCCGCCGGCCTTGTCGGGCGGGCACTTCATCGTGTTCGGCAGGGCCAGGTACAGCAGGTAGATCGAATAGATGCCGCCGGCGAGCGCGATCAGCGCGCCGAGTCCCATGCCGAGGATGACGCCGACGCCGGCGATCCAGCTCGCGGTGTAGGCATAGGCGACGGTCTTGAGCGCCTGTACCTGGTTTTTCTGCGCGCCGAAGGTTCCGGCCAGCGCGTCGATGATCAGCGCCATCACGAACACCATCGCCAGCGACAGCACGTAATACACGATCATGCCGGTAATGCCGGCGCCGATGCCGGTGTGCACGGTGACGCCGAACCAGGTGCTGCCGATGATGCTGTTCTTGATGAAGCCGAACACGGCCGGAATCGCCGCCAGCACCACGATGTAGTTCAGGTACAGGCTCTGTACCGTTTCCGTCTCGCCCGCGATCACGGGCCATTCGGTTTTCGGCGCCAGCAGGATGTTTTTGGCGCGCGCGATGAGCTTGTTGAAATCCACGATTTTGCCTCCCCGTCGGAACCCCTGTGTGCGGTAATCTTACCCGGTTCCAAAGGAAAGGGAATCGGTGTCCAGTCGCGGTGGCGACGTGATCCCGGTCACGCCGGGCACGCGAATTGGTGCGCAACTTGCTAGACTTGTTGCATCGCCTTGCCGCTTCGGGATTTTTGCCATGTCCTGCGCCACTTCCGCTTATGCCGCCGGCGTTGCCACCCCGCGTGTCATTCCGGCCAACGCCGAGCATCGCTACAGCGTCACCCATGCGGATTTGCCCTTGTCGTGTCCCATGCCCGGCATGAGCCTGTGGAATTCGCACCCCAAGGTGTACCTGCCCGTCGAGGCGACCGGCACCGCGCAATGTCCCTATTGCGGCGCGGTTTACACCCTGACCGACTGACGGCCGGCGCGTGACAGGGAGACGCCTTACCGTGATGCAATTGCTGCCGGCCCTGAACGCCGGCGGCGTGGAGCGTTCGACGCTGGAAATCGGCGCGGCCCTGGTCGCGGCCGGGCACCGTTCCGTCGTGGTCAGCGCCGGCGGCCGCCAGGTCGAGTGGCTGCTGGCGCAGGGCAGCGAACACGTTGCGCTCGATATCGGCCGCAAATCCGTATTCGCTTTGCGTCATGTTGGCGCGTTGCGGCGCCTGTTCGCGGAAATCGAACCAGACATCGTGCATGCGCGCTCGCGCCTGCCGGCATGGCTGGCGTGGCGTGCGCTGCGCAAGCCGCCGGCGTCAAAGACGCACTTCGTAACGACCGTGCATGGGCTGAATTCGCCGGGCTGGTACAGCTCGATCATGACCCGCGGCGAACGCGTGATCTGCGTGTCGAATACGGTGCGCGACCATGTGTTGCGCCATTATCCGCACATCGCGCCGGCGCGACTGACGGTGATTCCACGCGGCGTGGATCCGGCCGAATTTCCGTTCGGCTACGCACCGGACGACGCCTGGCGACGCGGCTTCGCCGAATATTTTCCCCAGCTCGCCGGCGGCTTGCTGTTGACCTTGCCCGGCCGCGGCACGCGCCTGAAGGGCCACGCCGACGCGATCGAACTGCTCGCCGGACTCGTCGCGCGCGGCCTGGATTGCAAGCTGCTGTTGCTCGGCGCGCAAGAACCCGGACGCGAGGCGTATTTGCGCGAATTGCGCGCCCTGGCTCAGCAACGCGGCGTCGCCGAACGCGTGGTGATTTCGCCGCCGCGCGACGACGTGCGCGAAATCTACGCGGTGTCGAATCTGGTGTTGCAGCTTTCGACCAAACCCGAGGCGTTCGGCCGCACCGTGACCGAGGCGATCGCACTGTGCCGGCCGGTACTTGGCTACGCGCACGGCGGCGTCGGCGAATTGCTGGCCGAGTTGTATCCCGATGGGCGCGTGCCGCCGGGCGACATCACGCGCCTGGTCGAGCGCGCCGCGGAACTGCTGCGCCTGGCACCGTCGATCGCGCCGCTGAAGCGTTTTCGTCTGGTCGACATGCAGGCGGCGACATTGGATCTGTACGCGCAGATGGTTGAATGAAAACCCTGTGGCCGCCGTGGATCGTGCTCGGCGTGCTGGTCTTGCTGCCGCTGGGACGCGCCTCGGAAGCGCCGCTCGTCGTCGGCGCGGTCGCCGGATTGATTCTC
This sequence comes from Rudaea sp., assembly GCA_025934455.1. Next base: position 3,556 of record JAICYA010000013.1, on the reverse strand, counting down.
GCCTGGCGCCAGCGTGTGCTGTTGCGTGCAGATGCCGGCGTGCGGTTGGCCGTGGTCCTGTTCGCCTGCTACTGGCTGGCGGCGCTCATTTCCGCGCCGGGCGCGGTGGCGCCGGAAAAATCCTGGAGCACGGTCGCCGCGCTGTTGCGCTTCCTGCCGTTCGCGCTGTTCGCCTGCCTCGCATTGCGTAGGGGTGCATGGTGGCCGCTGTTGACCGATGCGTGCGCCGCGATCGTCGTGTTGTGGCTAATGGATGCCTGGGTGCAGATCCTCACCGGTTGGAGCCTCGCTGGCGCCGAAACCGCGGACCGGCTTTCCGGAATCTTCGGCGCCGGCAACCTCAAGCTCGGACCCGTGCTGGCCGTGCTGTCGCCGTTCGTCTTCGTCGCCGCACGCCGGCGCTGGGGCTGGCGGGGATTGGTGGTTGCTTTCGTATTCCAGTTGATGCCCATCCTGTTCGCCGGCTCGCGTGCGGCCTGGATCATGTATGCCCTGGTGGCGCTGGCTTTCGTGTGGATGCACACGCGCGCGCCGTTGCGTTTCGTCGCGTGGTCGCTCGCGGCGGCTTGCGCGGCACTGCTCGGTATCGCCGTGGCCTGGCAGCATTCGGGTCGTTTCGACATGCGCTTCGACCGCACGCTGTTGGCACTGCAGGGTTCCGAGCAGGCGCTCGATGCCGCATCCGCCGGGCGCCTGCGCATCTGGCACACGGCGCTGGCGATGAGTGCGGCGCATCCCGTGGCGGGGGTTGGCGTGCGAGGTTTCCGCTATGCGTATCCGCAGTACGCGCAGCCGGACGATGCTTTCGTCGACGCACAAACCGACGAAGGCGCATTCCACGCGCACCAGATCGTGCTCGAAGTGCTCAGCGAAACCGGCGGCATCGGATTGCTGCTGTGGCTTGTCGGCGCAACGTTCGCGATCCGTGCCTGGTCGCGCGCGGACGCGCCTGCGCGCGAGCGCGCGCTCGCGCCTGCGCTCGCGCTCGCGGCGATGACGTTTCCGTTGAACACGCATCTCGCGTTCTATTCGGCCTGGTGGGGGCTTCTGTTCTGGTGGCTGCTCGCGCTGTATGGCGCGGCCCTCACTGCCGACGATGACGGGCACCGGCGCGAATAAACCGGATCACTGCTTGCGCAGCAGGCTCACCGCCAGCGCGCCGATCAACGCGGCGCCACCGACGAGTACGGTCCACAGCAGCCAGGTCTTCCAGTCGCGGTGTGTCGGTGCGGGTGCCGGCGTATAGGCGGTAACGCCCAGAAGCGTCGCGCGTGCGCCCAGCGTGGCCAGCGGCGGTTGCCAGTCGTTGCCCAGTTTGGCGCGCAGTTGGGCGAGTGCGGCATCGACCGGGTAATCGCCGCGGTGTGCGCGGACGCTGCCAGCCACGAGCCGGTAAGGCCCGTTGCCCTGGGCGAGGAAGACGAAGCGATCCGGGCGGAACGCGACGCGCAACGTCGGTGCGTGGTCGAGCGGCGTGGACGATTCGACGATCCAATCCTGCGTGTGCGGCGTCGGCGCGATTTCGATTTCATCGTTGGCCAGCACCGCGCCATCCTGGCGCAGGCGAAACGCGGTGAAGTCCGCGTGCAAGACGTGCGGCGCGCCGCTGGACACCCGTACATGCGCCAGCGAGTTGTCCGTGGCCAGTTCGAGTTTCAGCGCGGCGACCGCCAGTGGTGCGGGCAGCCGATAGCGAAAGGACGAGGTCCCGGATGCCGGGCCTTCCCCGGCCTGCGCCGGTAACGGCTGTGCGTCGGCCCAGACACGCGCCGGCTGGATCAGCGTCGAGCGCGCCAGCACATGCGCACGCACGTACAATTCGGCGATTGCGCTACCCGCATCGAGTCGATGCAGCCGCAGGTATTTGGCGCGGGCGCCGTTGAGCACGATCCGATGCCGCGCCAGTTCGCTGCCGCCCTGGCGCAGGGCCATGACGACCGCGTTCGCGGCGAGCGGATGCCACTGCTGCAGATCGTCGCTGCTGCCGACGTCGAATCTCGCGTTCACGTCCGCGGCGTGGTTCCAGTCGAGCCAGAGGCTCTCGATTCCTGCGTCGAGCCCGCTTGCATCCAGCACGATATCGGCATTTGCCGGTGCGGCCGCCGCGGCGCTGGCGACCGTATCCAGGCGGCGCAGGCGGCCGTTCGCGTCGCGTTCGATATGCAGTTGCAGTGCATCGCCCGGTCCCGCGCCGGATTCGCTTGCCGGCGGCAGGACGAACAGCGGCAGATCGACATCGTTCGCCATCGACGTCGTGAATTGAATCGTGCGCGGCGCCATCGGCACCGCTTCGCCGGCAGCGTTGACGACCTCGATATCGCGCAGGTCGGCGGAGCGCACCGCGGCGTAGACCTCGGGCGTCAGATCGACCTGCCAGGCTGAACTGTCGCCGGGCGTTTGCAGCGGCCAGGCGTAGGCGTAGTCGTCCGCGCTGGCCACGGCCGCCGAAGCGGACAACGCGAGGCAAAGCAGCATGAGGGCGGATTTCATGGATTTTCTCCGCTGGTGCGCGGCGGCGCGGGTGCGAAGTAGCCGACGGCGACGAGCAGCACGCCGACGACAAGCACGCCGACGATCGCGGCGAGATCGTGCAGATGCTCGCGGTCGATCAGCAGCAGCTTGGCGATCACGACGCCCATCAGGACGGCGCCGCCGAGCCACACCGCGCGCGAGCCGCGTTGCTTGCCGAGCAGCATCGCGGCGATGCCGGCGAGCGTCCACACGATCGACAGCGCCGCTTGCGCGAACGCCGAGCGCCACAGTTCATCGGTCCAGGGCACGCCGCCGAGGAAGTGCGCGCCGCGCAACGTGATCGCGGTCAGCAGCACGACCAGCGCGGCGGCGAGCAGGCGCGCGCGCGCCTCCGCGCTAAGCAAGGAGTTACCTTCGCGCGCGGCGCGTACGTACCAGACGACGAGCAGCGCGAGGAAGCCGAGTTGCGCGAGTTCGAGCGGATTGAACAACGGCACATACGGCAGCGGTTGCGGATTGCCCTCGACGAGCAGGCCCGCGCACCAGGCGATGCCCAGGCCAGTGGCGATTGTGGCGAGCAGCGGTTTGCGCCCGCGTTCGGCGGCATCGGCGTCGGGCCAGCACACCGGAGCAGCGCGCACGAGCACGCACCAGAACAATGCGGCGAACGGAGCAAACGCCGCCAGTGTCGTCCAGACGACGTTGAGAGCGAGGTGCGAATCGGACAGATGCGCGAACTCCGCGCCGAGCACACCGGCGATGCTGGCGAGAAAGACGAAGTGCGCCGCGTGCAGCAGCGCATGCTTGCCGGCGGCAAGATCCGCCAGCGCGCGCAGCGTCGCGAACAGCCAGAGCGCCCAGGCCGCCGCGCCCCAGCCTTCGAGAGCGCCGTGATTGTCCAGCGCGGTGGCGACAACGAACAACGGTGCGAGCGCGAATGCGGCCAGCGCCGGCCAGGCGGCCTGTGTCCAGTTGAGGCGGCGGAAACCTTCGGCGCCGAGCACGCCGCTGACGGCGAACAGCGCCAGGCTCCAATCCGAACGCAATGCATGCGGAGCAAAACGCTCGATGTCGTGGGCGCCCG
>JAICYA010000406.1 GCA_025934455.1 Rudaea sp. | reverse complement strand
TCCACCTTGTCGCCGTTGATCAGTACATCCACGCGCACAAACGGACCCGGCTCGAAACGCTGGAAGTGGTAATCCATCGAAGCATAGCCGCGCGACACCGACTTCAGCCTGTCGAAGAAGTCCAGCACCACTTCGGCCAGCGGCAATTCATAACTGATTCGCACCTGGCTCGCCAGGTAATGGATCGAACGCTGCACGCCGCGCTTTTCCTCGCACAACGTGATCACGTTGCCGACGTAATCCGGCGGCGTGAGGATATCCGCCACGATGATGGGCTCGCGGATTTCCGCCACCATTGGGGAAGCCGGCAGCTTGGCCGGATTGTCCAGCAGCATGGTCGTGTCGTCGGTTTTCAGCACCTCATACACCACGGTCGGCGCGGTGCTGACGAGGTTGAGATCGTATTCGCGTTCCAGCCGCTCCTGCACGATCTCCATGTGCAGCATGCCGAGGAATCCGCAGCGGAAGCCAAAGCCCATTGCCTCGGAAGATTCCGGTTCGAAGAACAGCGCGGCATCGTTCAAGCGCAGCTTGTCGAGCGCCTCGCGCAGCGCCGGGTAATCTTCGGCATCCACAGGAAACAATCCGGCGAAAACGCGCGGCTGCATCTGCTGGAAACCCGGCAGGCTTTTTGGCGCTGGATCGCTCGCAAGCGTGAGCGTATCGCCCACCGGCGCGCCGTGGACGTGCTTGATCGACGCGCACACGAAGCCGACTTCGCCCGCGTCCAGCTTGCTGGTCTGCTTGCGTTTGGGCGTGAACACGCCGACCTGTTCGACCTCGTGCGCGCGGCCTGTCGACATCACCAGCAGCTTGTCGCGCGGCTTGATCTCGCCCTGCATCACGCGCACCAGCGAGACCACGCCCAGGTAATTGTCGAACCAGGAATCGATGATCAGCGCCTGCAGCTTGTCGGTATCGCGCGGTTGCGGCGGTGGAATGCGCGCAACGATGGCTTCCAGCACCTCGACCACGTTCTCGCCGGTCTTGGCGCTGACCGCGACGGCGTCCTCGGCATCGATGCCGATCACCGCTTCGATTTCCGCCTTGACCTTTGGAATGTCGGCCGTCGGCAGGTCGATCTTGTTCAAGACCGGCACGACTTCAAGGCCCATCTCGACCGCGGTGTAGCAATTGGCGACCGACTGCGCCTCGACACCCTGCGCGGCATCCACCACCAGCAGCGCACCCTCGCACGCGGCGAGCGAGCGCGAAACTTCGTAGCTGAAATCGACATGCCCAGGCGTGTCGATGAAATTCAATTCATACGTCTTGCCGTCGCGCGCGGTGTACGGCAGCGACACCGCACGCGCCTTGATGGTGATGCCGCGTTCGCGCTCGATCGGGTTGTCATCCAGCACCTGCGCTTCCATCTCGCGCGCGGTGAGGCCGCCACAAATCTGGATGATGCGATCGGCCAGCGTCGACTTGCCGTGGTCGATGTGGGCGATGATGGAAAAGTTGCGAATCTGTTGCATGGCGGGCGCGGTGGTGTGCAGGTTTGCGCAAACGGGCGATTATCGCATGGCATCGCCAGAATGCGGTTTCGCACGCCTGCGGCGCGCGAGCTACTGCAAGGAGCGGTTTCGCTCGCCTGCGGCGCGCGAGCCCCTTTCTGTTACGGCAGAAAGGGGCGAAAGACCACTGCGCCCTGCATACCGGTTTTGCCGACATCGTGTCGGCAAAACTACCCTTGGTGCTCGCCGGACGGCGGCCGCGCCGAACTCGCACGTCCCTGTGCTCGAACATTCGGCGCTTGTTCCGCCGTCCGGCTGCGCGCCGCGGCGGCATGCCAAGGCGCGTCAACAGCTTTGCTCTGCTGACGGCCATCCATGGCCTGCATGTCAGCACTCTGCTACGCCGTAGGCCATGGAAGGCCGGTCACCGAAGCCAGTCCGGCGCCTTCGCACGACGCCGAGCATCACAGCGGCGCGCGGGAGCAAGGCGCGAATGTCCGAGGCCATGGATGGCCGACTAAATCGGCAGGGACTGCCGATTTGAACGCCGTAGGCGGCCCCGAGCGTAAGCGAGGGGCGAGCCACAAGGATGTGGCGAGTAGTTCGCGCCGGCCCGCGTGCCGCGAGAAGGGAGGGAAGTCGCACCGACACGATGTCGGTGCGACCGTCGTGCGTGCGCCCAGGCTTTGGCTACTTTCGCCGTAACGAAAG
>JAICYA010000482.1 GCA_025934455.1 Rudaea sp. | reverse complement strand
CGACATGTACGATGCCGTATTGATGCTCGGCATCTGCGACAAGATCGTGCCGGGCCTGCTGATCGCCGCGCTCACGTTCGGTCATCTGCCGACCGTGTTCGTGCCGGCCGGGCCGATGCCGAGCGGGCTCGGCAACGAAGAGAAATCGAAGATCCGGCAACTCTATGCCGAGGGAAAGGTTGGCCGCGCCGAGCTGCTCGACGCCGAATCGCGCGCCTACCACGCGCCGGGAACCTGCACGTTCTACGGCACCGCGAACTCGAACCAGATGCTGATGGAGATCATGGGCCTGCACCTACCCGGAGCAAGTTTCGTGCATCCGAACACGCCGCTGCGCGAGGCGTTCACGGTCGAGGCGGTGCGGCGCGCCGCGGCGATCACCGCGCTCGGCGACAACTACCTGCCGGCGGGACACGTCATCGACGAACGCGCCATTGTCAACGGCGTGGTCGGCCTGCACGCGACCGGCGGATCGACGAATCATCTGCTGCACCTCGTCGCCATCGCGCACGCGGCCGGAATCGATTTACGCTGGGACGACTTCGACGAGCTCTCGCACGCCGTGCCGCTGCTGGCGCGCGTGTATCCGAACGGCAGCGCGGATGTGAATGCATTTCATGCCGCCGGCGGCATGGGTTTCCTGATTGCGCAACTGCTCGACGCCGGACTGCTGCACGCCGACATCCGCACCGTCAACGGCACGGGTCTTGGCGCCTACCGCATCGAAGCGCGCCTCGGCACCAATGGCGAAGTCGAACGCGTGCCGGTACTGCGCGAAAGCCGCGACAATTCGGTTTTGCGCAGCATTCGCGAGCCGTTCCGTGCCGATGGCGGGCTGCGTGTGCTCGACGGCAACCTGGGACGTGCGGTGATCAAGGTTTCGGCGGTGCCGGAAGATCGCTGGATCGTGGAAGCGCCGGCGCGGGTGTTCGACGACCAGGAATCGGTGCGTGCGGCGTTCGAGCGCGGCGAACTCGATCGCGATTTCGTCGCCGTCGTGCGCTTCCAGGGTCCTCGCGCGAACGGCATGCCCGAGCTGCACAAGCTCACGCCACTGCTGGGCGTGCTGCAGAACCGCGGATTCCGCGTCGCGCTGGTTACCGACGGTCGCATGTCGGGCGCGTCCGGGCGCGTGCCGGCGGCGATCCACGTCACGCCGGAAGCCGCGACGGGCGGAGCGATTGGAAAAATCCGAGATGACGACATGGTGCGCATCGACGCGAAGTCCGGCACGCTCGATCTGAAAATCGACGCAGTGGTACTCGCCGCGCGCGAACCGGCAATGTACGCAAATCGCGATGCGCACGGCGGCGGGATGGGGCGCGAGCTGTTCGCGCGCTTCCGCGCCGCCGCCAGCCCGGCCGACGCCGGCGCCAGTTTCTTCGGAGATGCCGCATGAATGCGTCGATGGCGCGCAAGCGCGAATGCCTGGAATCCATCCTGCGCCGCGCACCCGTCATCGCCGTGGTGACGATCGATGAGGCGAACACGGCCGTGCCGTTGGCGCGCGCACTGCTCGACGGCGGCATCCACGCCATCGAAATCACCCTGCGCACGCCGGCTGCGCTGGACGCGATCCGCGCGATTGCGGATGCGGTTCCGCAGGCCGCTGT
>JAICYA010000384.1 GCA_025934455.1 Rudaea sp. | reverse complement strand
CGCGTGTTGCTGGTGATCGCCGAAGCGTTGGTCGACCAAGCCTTGGCGCGTTATGGCGTTGCCACCGTGAAATTGCTGGGGCGCGCGCAGGGTACCGCGCTGGAAAACCTGAAACTGCAGCACCCGTTCTACGACCGCGAAATTCCGTTGATCCTCGGCGATCACGTTTCGGCCGAAGACGGTACTGGCGCGGTCCACACGGCGCCCGGCCACGGTGCCGACGACTTCGCGGTCGGCCAGAAGTACGGCATCGTCGCGGCGACGCCTGCCAACGTGTTGAACCCCGTCGGCCCGACGGGCGTGTACCTGCCCGGCACACCGATTTTTGCGGGCCAGCACATCTGGAAGGCCAACGATGCGGTGATCGCGCTGCTGCGCGAGCGCGGCGTGCTGCTGGCGGCTGAAAAAATTACCCACAGCTATCCGCATTGCTGGCGCCATCACACGCCGGTCGCGTTTCGTACCACGCCGCAGTGGTTCATCGCGATGGATGCCGAAGGTCTGCGCGCGAGCGCGCTGCACGCGATCCACCACGACGTAAAGTTCTACCCCGAGTGGGGCGAAGAGCGCATCAACAACATGGTCGAAGGCCGCCCCGACTGGTGCATCAGCCGCCAGCGCACCTGGGGTGTGCCGATCGCGCTCGCCGTGCACAAGATCACCGGCGCGCCGCATCCGCGCAGCGCCGAGTTGCTGGAAGAGGTGGCCAAGCGCGTCGAGCGCGAAGGCGTGGATGTGTGGTACGCGCTCGATCTCGCCGAGCTTCTGGGCGATGACGCAAAAGATTACGCCAAGGTCACCGACATCCTCGACGTGTGGTTCGATTCCGGCGTCACGCATTTTTGCGTGCTCGACCAGCGTCCCGAGTTGCACCGCAACCCCGGCGACCAGGTGCTGTACCTGGAGGGCTCCGACCAGCACCGCGGCTGGTTCCAGTCGTCCCTGCTCACCAGCTGCGCGATGCACGGCCACGCGCCGTTCAACGAGGTGCTCACGCACGGTTTCACGGTGGATGCGCAAGGCCGCAAGATGTCGAAGTCGCTCGGCAACGGCATCGATCCGCAGGACGTGATGAATCGCTACGGCGCCGACATCCTGCGCCTGTGGATCGCGTCGGCCGACTACCGCAACGAGATGGCGTTGTCAGATGAGATCCTGAAACGCGTCGCCGACAGCTACCGGCGCATCCGCAACACCTGCCGGTTCCTGCTAGGCAACTTGGATGGTTTCGATCCGGCGTCGGATCTGTTGACCGTCGATCGTTGTCTGTTGCTCGACCAGTGGGCGGTGCGTTGCGCCGCCGACGTGCAAGAGGCGGTGACGGCGGCCTACGCGCGCTATGACTTCCCGGAAGTCGTGCAGCGCGTGCAGAACTTCTGCACCAACGAAATGGGCGCGCTGTATCTCGATATCACCAAAGATCGCCTGTATACGATGCCGGCCGCAAGCCACGGCCGTCGCAGCGCGCAGTCGGCGATGTTCCGCATCCTCGAGGCGATGGTGCGCTGGCTGGCGCCGCTGTTTGCGTTCACGTCGGAAGAAATCTGGCAGCAGATGCCGCGGCACATGCACATGCCGACCGAAATCCGTGGCGGTTTCACGCTGCGCGACACCTCGGTGTTGTTCGAGACCTGGTACCAAGGCCTGCGTGAAGCCCAGAACTCGTCCGATCAGCGGCGCTGGTGGAACGATCTGCTGGCGATTCGCGAGACCGCCACGCGGGTATTGGAAGGCATGCGCAAGGACGGCGCGATTGGCTCGTCGCTGGATGCGACGCTGACCTTGTACGCGGATGCGCCGACGGTCGAACGTTACCGGCAGGTCGCCGCCGAGTTGCGCTTCTTCTTCATCGTGTCGGACTTGCACCTGGCTGGCGGTGAGGCGCCTGCGGACGCGGTCGCGTGTGAGCTGGATGGCGCCAAGGTGTGGGTGTCGGCGGCGGTGAGCACCGCGCCCAAGTGCGTCCGTTGCTGGCATCATCGCGAGGACGTCGGCGCCCATGCCGAGCATCCTGAGTTGTGCGGGCGCTGCGTCGAGAATGTCGCGGCGTGCGACGGCACGGGGGCGGGGGAAAACCGCCGGTGGTTTTAGGGAAATTCTGGTTCTGCTCGTCATTCCGGCGCAGGCCGACTGCGTTGGCAGGACCGCCAACGCGAACGCCGTAGGCGGCCCGGGGCGAGCCGCAGGGATGCGGCGAGTCAATCCAGTTTGATTTTCCTTCAACGCAATCAAAAGCAAGATGGACCCCGGCCTTCGCCGGGTGATGGATATCGAGATTGACCGGAACCTCCCTACGCATCAACGAGTAACCAAGCGAGCCGCGGCGGGCGTCGCGGCGGGGCAGGGGAACAAGGAGACAGGGACATGAAGCCGCTGCTGCGT
>JAICYA010000376.1 GCA_025934455.1 Rudaea sp. | reverse complement strand
CTCGCGACCCTCTCGCACGAGCTGCGCACGCCGCTCAATGCGATCGTCGGCTGGGTCAGCATCCTGCAATCCGAGAAATGTAACGAAGAGGACCTTCGTGAAGGGCTGGAGGTCATCGATCGTAATGCCAAGGCGCAGGTTCGATTGATCGAGGACATTCTGGATGTATCTCGGATTGTCTCGGGAACATTGCGCCTGAATATCACCCAATGCGACTTGGCATCGGTCATCAACTCGGCCGTCGATGCGGTGCGACCATCGGCCGAAGCCCGTCATATCCGGATCGAAATCCACCTGGACCCGTGCGCCAGCCCCGGCACGTGCGACACGGTTCGCCTGCAGCAGGTCGTCTGGAACCTGCTGAGCAACGCGATCAAGTTCACGCCCGAGGGCGGGCGCGTGAAAGTCGAACTCGCGCGCGAAAGGTCCATGGCGCGGCTGACGGTCAGTGACACGGGCCAGGGCATCTCGCCGGCATTTCTGCCGCACGTGTTCGATCGCTTCCGGCAGGCCGACAGCACGACGCGCAGGCGGGTTGGTGGTTTGGGGCTCGGCCTTTCAATTGTCAAGCAGCTTGTCGAAATGCACGGCGGTACCGTACGCGCCGATAGCCTTGGCGAAGGACACGGAGCAACATTCACCGTATTGCTGCCGATTACCGCAGTGCTGTCGTCGGCAGGTGATGATGCAGGCAGCGACGTGGCGCACCTGATGCGTACTGGAGAGCCCGGCGATGTCGCAACTTCGGTGCGACTCGACGGGCTGCGGATCGTGGTGGTGGATGACGAGCCCGATGCACGCCGGGTCGTAAGCAAGGTACTGAACGACGCGGGGGCCACCGTCACCGCCGCCGGCTCGGCCAAAGAAGCGCGTCAGGCCATCGAGAAAATCCAGCCCCATCTATTGATCAGCGACATCGCCATGCCCGACGAGGACGGCTATGACCTGATCGGCCAGGTCCGTGCCGCGGGACTCACAGCACAAAAACTTCCCGCCATCGCCCTGACCGCCTTCGCGCACAAAGTGGACGCGCGCAAGGCGCAGCTTGCCGGCTATCAGCTTCACCTCTCCACACCGGTTGATCCACGCGACCTGCTGGCCGCGGCCGCGAGTCTGGCCGGGCGGACTGGTTAACTGCCCGCGTTACCGCCAGCTGGGAAGGGAAGCTATGACAGCGTCAACGAAACTACTGGGCTTTGCAGTACTGGCAAATGCGTTGTTGTGCAACGCGGCAAAGGCTCAGACGACCAGGCTCATCGCGACCGACACCGGTCGAGTTCAGGCCGGCGAGATGGCCGGGTACCTGCTGGTTCCTAACGAACGAGTCCCCCAGTCCTTCAATGCCGGGTACTCGATGTATGTCGCCGCATGGCCTCTCTTAAAGACTTATCCCGGGCATCGATTCCAATCGGGCCTCTTTGGTACATGGATGTTTGCCCAGTATGAAGGCAAGGCTCCCGAAAAACTTTATTCCGATATCGAAGGTGGACTGGGCTGGTGGCGGGGGACGCGCTTTGCAACCGAGACTCCCAAATTCATTATGGGCGGCGTCGCCCCGAATTTTATCGAATGGGCCAACGGGCCCGGCGCGGGCAAAGGTACCGATTGGAACAATCCCAAAGGGCAATACGGCATCGCTCAGCTCAGCCCGTGGCTGCTCTTCCCGCCTGATGGGCTCAACCTCAAGCAAGGCACCGCCGGTGAATTGTTCGGGTACGGCTATTTGCCACTGCCGCTCACAAAAGCCAAACCTACGACTAATGGAAAGAACATTCCCACCGGCGACAATTGCTGGACGCTCTTCCTGAATACCGCCAACTTTAAAGGTCCGGTGGCATTCTTCACGCCGTATTTCTGGTCGCATGCGGCTCTGGATGAATCACGATTGAGCGGAGTGCTGCTCGACAGCCGTCCGTCCAATCCCAATCGCGCGGTGCAGATGGAGACTCAATATATTCCCGCAGTTCTTGGCACTGACAAAGATGGGCAGGCCTACGCCCGCATTGCGCCGGCGATGTTCCCTCGCAATGAACATGGTGAATCGGTGCTGGTGCATCAAATCACCTCGTACAACAAACATGCGCTCTGGGACGGCGTGAAAGCCTGGTTCGAAGGCGGGAGCCCAGTTACTGGCACCATCAATTCCGACGCGTCCGTTATTCATACCTTCACCGGCCGTGGCGGGGCGACCTGGAAGATTTATGCGAATCGCGCAGCCAAAGATCAGCAGGTGCCGCTGGCGTGGGATACTTTCGCGACGCCCCGCGCACTCGATCCCCACACGTTCGGCTATCACTGGAATGACAAAATTGTTTCAGAGGCCAACTCGAAAACGGGCCGACTGCTGACGCTTCCACAGTATTTCCGTCTCACCAAAGAGGCCGGCAAGAAACCGCGCTGGATTCCCGTGCGTGCTGAAGAAGTTCCCACTGAAACCGGGCTTGCATCGGTTCACT
>JAICYA010000255.1 GCA_025934455.1 Rudaea sp. | reverse complement strand
TTGCATGTGTTAGGCCTGCCGCCAGCGTTCACTCTGAGCCAGGATCAAACTCTTCAGTTGAATTTGCAGATCCGGATTGCTCCAGACCAAACTTTAGAGAGTGAAACCAAGCTGCTTTGATTACTCAAATTGATCTTGGGTTCGGGTAGAACCCAAAATCGAGGCTTGAAGACGCTCTTGTCTCGATGGACTTTTTCCATCCATCCCAAGGCGCCCACACAAGTCACCTGCGCACACTGTCAAAGATCTTTTTCCTGCCGGATCAACACCCGGCAACCCAAGAACCTTTCGTCCAAGGGAGCCGCACATTATACATTCACTTCCGGAGCCGTCAACAGGCCGCGTAGTCCGAAAATCACGCATGGGCGCTGTGCTAGCATCGCCGCCATCCATCGCAGACGGCATGCGACGCCATGGGCGAGTTGTACGAAGAACGCAGGCAGGAACCGCGCTTCACCGTGCCGGGAAAATACCGGCTGGAAACGGGCCGCGCGGGCGATGTCCAGGGCCGCATCCTGGACTTGTCCCTCAATGGTGCGCTGTTCGAGCATGGCGGCAGTGTCAAGCTGGAACCGGGCTCACATCATGCCGTCACCCTTGAATTCGACGGTCAGCCGCCGTTTCACGGCGACAGCCTGCTGGTAAGGGTGGACAGCACCCACATCGGCATCGAGTTCTACGACATGGACCCACAGAATTTCGCCGCGTTGACTGCCTTGATCGAAGCACTCAGCCATACCCATCGCTGATTTCGGAGACTTCATGCATAACGGATTCGTTCGCTGCGCAGCGATGCTGGGCATGAGTTCGGCGCTGGGCTTGGGCGCCTGCACGGCGCGAGCATCGGGACCTTACGTCGAACTGGACGGTCATCGCTTCCAGATCGAAATCGCTGCCGATGAGGCATCGCGCGAACGCGGCCTGATGTTCCGCGAGAGCATGCCCGCCGACCATGGCATGCTGTTCGTGTTCGACGACGCGCAAGTGCGCACGTTCTGGATGAAGAACACGCACATTCCACTGGACATTTTATACTTTGACCAAAATTACAAATTGGTCAGCGCGCAGCAGCGGGTGCCGCCCTGCCTGAACTCCGGCAACAATTGCCCGGGTTATCCCTCGGAAGGTGCCGCACAATATGTACTTGAACTCAACGCGGGCATGGCGGACAAGCTCGGCATCAAGCCGGGCGACGCCTTGGCCGTGCATCGCTGATCGTCGCGCACGCACGGCAGGCCGCACTGGTACGGCACGAGACGCAGGGGCGGGCCATTGCACGAATAAAGCATCTCGTCGGTCAGCGGCACGAATTGCAGCATGGTCTTTCTCCAAGACTTTGCATACGCATTACAACAGGCGTAGATGCAATGCTCGTGACATGCAACGGGCAATTCGCGGGCACCACTGCCAAGCCTTGCGCCAGCGCGCGCTTCGCGTAAGATCGTGGCAACGCGGCGCCGCCGCTGCCGGAGAAAGGCGATGCACGATGCCTGGCAGGACCTGCGCAATGCCAACGACGCCGACATTCCGCTGTTCGCCACCGCCTTGCTGATCGCCAAGGATGAATACCCGGCCCTCGATGCGGCCGCCTACGAATCGCACCTGCACGAATACACCCGGCGCCTGCGCGTATTGCCCAAGGACAACGAAAGCGCGGCGCAATTGCGGGCAATCAACCGTTTCCTGTACGACGAACTCGGATTCTGCGGCGACGACCGCGATTACTACGATCCGCGCAACAGCTATCTGAACGACGTGCTCGACCGGCGCATGGGCAATCCGATCTCGCTCGCCGTGGTGCAGATCGAGTTGGCGCGGCGCCTGGGCGTGCCGCTGGAAGGCATATCGTTCCCGGGACATTTCCTCGTGCGCCTGCCGCTCGAGGAAGGCATGGTCGTGCTCGACCCCTACCAGAAGGGCCGCTCGCTCGACGTCGCCGAATTGCGCCGTCGCGCACGTGCGCATACCGATGCGCAGGAACTCGACGACGATCGCCTGGCGCGGATGCTGGAACCGGCCAGCCATCGCGCGATCCTCACGCGCATGCTGCGCAACCTGAAAGGCGTCTACGGCGAACGCGAGCAGTGGGACAAGGCCGCGCGTTGCTGCGACCGCTTGCTCATCCTCGATGCCCTGTCGGTATCCGAATACCGCGATCGCGGCGCGTGCTACCTGCATCTGGGTCACGTGCGCGGCGCGCGCGAAGATTGGCAGCGCTATCTCGCGCTGATGCCACAGGCCGACGATGCCGAGGAAATCGCGTTGAAACTGGCGGAGTTGGGCGCGGCGATGCCGCGCCTCAACTGATCTCGATCAGCGAATCTCGATCATCTCGAAATCCGACTTCGTCACGCCGCAATCGGGACAGGTCCAGGTTTCGGGAATGTCTTCCCAGCGCGTGCCCGGCGCGATGCCATCCGCGGGCCAGCCTTCCGCCTCGTTGTAGATGAAGCCGCAGACCACGCACATGAAGCTGCGGAAGGGCACGTTGTCGGATTGAAGTAGGGCATTCATTGAAAATATCGGGGCAAAGCAGGAATTTCGAGCGCTTATTCTACCCGTTACACTTGCGGTCATGCACATGCCCGCATTTCCCGCACGCGGACTCTACGCGATCACCGATGGGCCGCGCGCCGATCTCATCGATGCCTGCGCTGCCGCGCTGGAAGGCGGAGCGGCGGTCCTGCAATACCGGGACAAGACGTCGGACCACACACGCCGTCGCGACGAAGCAAGCGCGCTGGCCGCGCTGTGCGCTCGACATCGCGTGTCGCTGATAATCAACGACGATATCGAACTGGCGGCCGTGATCGGTGCCGCCGGCGCGCACCTGGGCGAGGACGATGTGGACATCGCCGCCGCGCGCGCGCGACTTGGTCGCAACGCCATCATCGGCGTCTCCTGCTACGATTCGCTCGATCGCGCACGCGAACTCGCCGCCGACGCCGATTACCTCGCCTTCGGCGCATTCTTCCCATCGCCGACCAAACCACAGGCACGCCGCGCCACGCCGGATCTGTTGTGCGCCGCGCGCGCATTCGGCAAGCCGCTAGTGGCGATCGGCGGCATTACGCCGGACAATGCGACGGCGTTGATCGCGGCCGGCGCCGATTTTGTCGCCGCGATTTCCGGCGTCTTTGGCGAAGACAACATATTCGCAGCGGCGCGCCGTTACGCCGAACTTTTCCACGAGTAGATGCCCACATGTCCACGAACCACGAACTGTTCCAACGCGCGCAGCCCCGCCTGCCTGGCGGCGTCAATTCGCCGGTGCGCGCGTTCCGCTCGGTCGGCGGCGAACCGTTCTTTACCGACCACGCCGACGGCGCGTACCTCTGGGATGTCGAGGGCAAACGCTACATCGACTACGTCGGCTCATGGGGGCCGATGATCGTCGGCCACAATCATCCGAAGGTGCGCACGGCGGTGGAACATGCGGTGCGCGCCGGGCTGTCCTTCGGCACGCCTTGCCCGGCCGAAGTGACGATGGCCGAAACGATCGCGCGCCTCGTGCCATCCATGCAGATGCTGCGCATGGTCAATTCCGGCACCGAGGCGACGATGGCGGCGATCCGTGTCGCGCGCGGCGTCACCGGCCGCGCACCCACCGTCAAATACGAAGGCTGCTATCACGGCCACGGCGAGGCGTTCCTCGCCCAAGCCGGTTCCGGCGCGCGGACCTTCGGCGTGCCGACCTCGCCCGGCGTGCCGAAAG
>JAICYA010000184.1 GCA_025934455.1 Rudaea sp. | reverse complement strand
TCAAGAGCCTGTTCAGCTCCGACCATTCGCTGTACTACTCGGTGCTGGCGAACGTGATCCTGACCTATTGAGGGCCTTGCCATGACCAAAGCCAACTGGGTCATCGTCACCGCGGTCGCCGTGTTGCTGCCGATCGCGCTCGCCAGCGCCAACGAAGAACAGCCGGTCATGCGCAGCTACACCGCCGCGCCACCCGCACCCGCATTCCAGACCCTGGAACAGGCCGACGCGAAATCCGGTGGCTGTGTGTCCTGTCATGCGAAATCGGATCGCAAGACCATGCACCCGGCCGGCGGCGTCGTGCTCGGCTGCACCGATTGCCACGGCGGCGACGCGGCCGTGCAGGTGCCGGCGGGCGAAAGCTACGATGCCGACGCGCAGCACGACAAGCGCGACTGGTCGGCGGGGTATCAGGCCGCAATGGACAAGGCGCATGTGCTGCCGCGCTATCCCGAACACTGGAAGACCAGCGCCAATCCGCAGCGCAGTTACACCTGGTGGATGAAGGAATCGCCCGAGTTCGTGCGCTTCGTCAATCCCGGCGACTTGCGCGCGGCGACCATGGCCTGCGGTGCCTGCCACCTGCCGGAAATCCAGGCCAATGAAAAAAGCCTGATGGTAAATGCGGCGATGTTCTGGGGTGCCGCCGCGTACAACAACGGCATCCTGCCCTACAAGCATTCCGTACTGGGCGAGGCCTACACGCAAGACGGCAAGCCGGCCGCCACCGCAAGTCCGCCCGTGCCGGACGGCAACCCCTACGCGCACGACATCCTGCCAAAGATCTATCCGATGCCGGCCTGGGAAATCACGCCGCCCGGCGACATCTTTCGCGTATTCGAACGTGGCGGTCGCAACATCGCCACCACGTTCCCGGAGATCGGCCTGCCCGGCGAAGCCGGCCTGCTGCAACGCCTGGAAGAGCCCGGCCGCCCGGATATCCGCCAGTCCAACCGCGGTCCCGGCACGGGATCGCGCGTGGCGATTCCGGTGCTCAACGTCGTCAAGACGCGCCTGAACGACCCTTTCATCTGGATGCTCGGCACGAACGACAATCCGGGCGACTACCGCTCGTCCGGCTGCTCGGCCTGCCACGTCGTCTACGCGAACGACCGCGATACCTTCCATTCGGCGATCTACGCCAAGTACGGCAATACGGGCCTCTCGCGGGAAGCCGACCCGACCATTTCGCACGCCGAATCCGGCCATCCGCTCAAGCACGAGTTCACGCGCCAGATCCCGACCAGCCAGTGCATGATCTGCCACATGCACCAGCCGAACATGTTCATCAACACCATGCTCGGTTACACGATGTGGGACTACGAGTCCGACGCGCAGGCCATGTGGCCGAAGCAGCAGAAATATCCTAGCGCCGAAGAGCAACGCAAGATCCTCGACCGCAATCCCGAGGAAGCGGCGATCCGCGGCAAATGGGGCGATCCGAACTTTTCCAAGGACGTCTCCCTGCTCAATCCGCAGCTCAAGGACACCCAGTTCGCCGACTATCACGGCCACGGCTGGAACTTCCGCGCCGTGTACGCGCGCGACCGCAAGGGCGATCTGCTCGACAAGAGCCGCGCCATCGTCGCCAACGACGACCCGGAAAAATTCAGGAAGGCCGTGCACCTGCAATCGATCCACGTCGACGTGGGCATGCAGTGCGTGGATTGCCACTTTTCGCAGGACAACCACGGCAACGGCTACGTCAAGGCCGAGGTCATGGGTGCCGTGGAAATCCAGTGCCAGGATTGCCACGGCACGGTCGATGCGTATCCGACGCTGAAGACGTCCGGCCCGGCGGCCGGGCCCTACGGCCGCGACTTGTTGTTGATCCGCAACCCCGACGGCAAGAAGCGCTTCGAGTGGGTCGACGGCAAACTCATCCAGCGCTCGGCGGTGACGCCGGGACTGGAATGGACGATGACGCTGACCAAGGACAGCGCCGATCCGAAGTCGCCGATGTACGACGCCAAGGCGACGCAGGCGCACACCGTGTCCGACAATCCGGATGCGATGAAATTCGGCGCGGACGTGCCCAAGGCGCAGCGCGCGCACAACGAAGACAAGATGCTCTGCTACGCCTGCCACACCTCGTGGACGACGAGTTGCGGCGGCTGCCATCTGCCCATCCAGGCGAACTGGAAAACCGAACGGCACAAATACGAAGGCGGCTTCACGCGCAACTTCGCCACCTACAATCCACAGGTCGCGCGCGACCAGATGTTCCAGCTCGGCGTGCACGGCGACGTCAAGGATCACAAGATCGCGCCGGTGCGCTCGTCCTCGGCGCTGGTGCTGTCGTCCACGAACATCAACCGCGAGAAGATCTACGTGCAGCAGCCGCCGATCGCGGCCTCGGGTTACTCCTCGCAGGCATTCGCGCCGCACTATCCGCATACCGAACGCAAGACCGAAACCAAGCAGTGCGACGACTGCCATCTGGCGAAATCCAACGACAACAACGCGATCATGTCGCAACTGCTGCTGCTCGGCACCAAGTTCGTCGACTTCATCGGCTATCACGCCTGGGTCGGCGAAAACGGCGGCGTCGGCGCGGTGCAGGTCACCGAATGGGACGAGCCGCAGGCGGTAATCGGCAGTTACCTGCAGAAGTACGCCTATCCCGACTGGTACAAGGCGCACGAAGCCCGCGGCCAGAAATTGCAGCACGCGGCCGAGCACAACGCCGGCGACGCGCAATGCCTGCAATTGCGCGGCGAATACCTGTACGTCGCCGAAGGTGCCAAGGGCATGCGCGTGTACGACGTGGCCAGCGTGGCGAACAAGGGCTTTTCCGAGAAACTCGTCACCGCGCCGTTCTCGGCGCTCGGCCAGGACACGCACATCGCCAGCAAGAACGCGACCTGCGTCGTGCTCGCCACCACGCAGCCGGTCGCGCCCAACCGCAATGTCGGCGAGCTGATGCGCAAGGACAACGAAGAGCAGCCGATGGCGCCGATTTACAAGTACGCCTTCATCACCGACGCGGTGGAAGGCCTGATCGCCACCGACATCGAAACCCTCACCGACGGCGAGCCGCGCAACAATTTCCTCAAGCGCCAGCTCACCTGGAACGAGAACGGCGTGCTCGACGGCGCGCGCCACCTCGCCATTGCCGGCGACACGTTCTATGTGTCCACCGACAAGGGCGTGGTCGTGCTCGACATGAGCGATCCGCTCAAGCCGAAATACCTGGCGACGATCGCCATCGCCGGTGCGCAGGCCGCGCAGGTGCAGTTCCGCTACCTTTTCGTGACCGCGCTGGACGGCTTCCACGTCGTGGACGTGACGCATCCGGATCGCCCGGATGAGGTGAAATCGGCTTTCGTGCCGCTGCGCCACGCGCACAAGCTGCACGTCGCGCGTACCTACGCCTACGTCGCCGACGGCGCAGACGGCATCGCGATCATCGACGTGACGCGGCCGGAACATCCGTTCGTCTACCAGATGTTCAATGCCGGCGGAAAAATCGACGACGCGCGCGACGTCGTCGTCGGCACCACGAACGCCTCGCTGTTCGCCTACGTCGCCGACGGCAAAAACGGCCTCAAGGTGATCCAGCTCACCAGTCCCGAGTCACAGCCGAACTTCTACGGTTTCTCGCCGGAACCCAAGCCGCAACTGATCGCCTGGTATCCGACGAAGAAACCGGCGTTGTCGCTGTCGCGCGGCCTCGAGCGCGATCGCGCGGTGGACGAATCCGGCAACCAGATCGCCGTCTTCGGCCGCATCGGTTCGCGCCCGTTCCATCTGGAGGAGATGCAGCGCCTGTACCTGGACAAGGACGGCAAGCCCTGGTTCGTCGACGATTCACCGGAAAACAAGCGCCTGCTGCCCGCCGCGCAGACGGCGCAAGAACCCGCTTCGGCGAATTCAACCAGCGCCCCGCCGCATTGAACATGCGCCGTGGCGCCCGGCGCCACGGCGTGACCTCGCACAATCTGCCGCGAAAATCCCGTTTGGCATTCCGCTGGTGTGCGGAGTAACCTCGGCTTCCAGTCACTTCGCTTTCTCCCATGTCAGAAACACCAGCCGTCCAGACCACGGAGCGGGAAATCTTTTCCCCGAGCCAGCTCGTGCGCCTAGCGCGCAACCTGCTCGAAGACGCGTTTCCGCTGATCTGGGTCGAGGGTGAAATCTCGAATTTCGTGCGCGCCGCCTCCGGCCACATGTATTTCATGCTCAAGGATGCACAGGCCGCAGTGCGCTGCGCGATGTTCAAGCCGCGCAGCGCGTACCTGCGCTTCAAGCCGGCCGACGGCATGCGCGTACTGGCGCGCGTGCGCGTCGGCCTGTACGAAGCGCGCGGTGAATTCCAGCTCGTCGTCGAACACCTGGAAGAAGCCGGCGAAGGCGCCCTGCTGCGTGCCTTCGCGCAACTCAAGGCAAAACTCGCCGCCGAAGGCATGTTCGATCAGGCCGTCAAGCGCGCAATCCCCAGACTGCCGCGCCGCATCGGCGTCGTCACCTCGCCGACCGGCGCCGCGATACGCGACGTGCTCAGCGTGATCGCGCGGCGCTTTCCGCTCGCGCAGGTGGAAATCCTGCCGGTGCCGGTGCAGGGCAAGGACGCGCCGCCGGCCATCGTCGCGATGCTGGCATCGGCGTCGAAGGCACGCCGCCACGACGTGTTGCTGCTGACCCGCGGCGGCGGCTCGCTCGAGGATTTGTGGGCATTCAACGACGAGGCCGTCGCGCGCGCGATCCGCACCAGTTCGATCCCGATCGTGTCGGCCATCGGCCACGAAATCGACTTCAGCATCGCCGATTTCGCCGCCGACCTGCGTGCGCCGACGCCATCCGCCGCCGCCGAACTGCTGGTACCCGACGCGAACGAAATCCACCGCGCCCTGGATCACGTGCGTGCGCGCCTCGACCAGTGGATCCGCCATCGCCTGCATGCG
>JAICYA010000216.1 GCA_025934455.1 Rudaea sp. | reverse complement strand
GCAGGTGCGTTTCGAGCATGTGTCGTTCGCCTACGATCCGCAGCGGCAGATCCTGCACGACGTGGATTTCACCATCGCGCCGGGCAAGACGCTCGCCGTGGTCGGCACCACCGGCGCGGGCAAATCCACACTGTCGCGTCTGCTGTTCCGCTTCTACGACGCAAGCGCCGGGCGCATCCTCATCGACGGTCAGGACATCCGCAGCGTAACGCAGCAATCCTTGCGCGCGGCGATCGGCATCGTTCCGCAGGACACGGTGCTGTTCAACGACACCATTTTCTACAACATTGCCTACGGTCGACCGGACGCAACGCGCCAGGAAGTGGAAGCGGCGGCGAAAGCCGCGCATATCCACGACTTCGTCATGTCGCTGCCGCAGGGCTACGACTCCCAGGTCGGCGAGCGCGGCCTGAAACTGTCCGGCGGCGAGAAACAGCGCGTGGCGATCGCGCGCACGGTGTTGAAGAATCCCGCCATCCTCGTATTCGACGAGGCGACCAGCGCGCTGGATACGCGCACCGAGAAAATCATCCAGGGCGAATTGGCGGAGATCGCGCGTGCGCGCACGACCCTGATCATCGCGCACCGGCTTTCCACCATCGTCGATGCCGACGAGATCCTCGTGCTCGAACACGGCCGCGCGGTCGAGCGCGGCACGCATGCCGGACTGCTCGCGCAAGGCGGACGCTACGCCGCGCTGTGGGCGCTGCAACAGCAGGCGCGGCGCGACGCGGCGGCGCGCAGCGATGCCGAGAAAGCGCTGGAAACAGCGTCCTGAAGCGCACGCTCCACGTTGTTTTGAAGTAAACTCGACGCGAGCGGTCGAGGAAGCATTCCGTGGCGAACGAGAAATACCTTGCCGTCATCGGCCTGAGCGAAGAGGACACCGCTCACCTGCGCCTGCTGCTGCGCAAGGTCGCCGCCGAACTCGGCCAGAATTGGCGCTGGGGCGCGGAAGAAAACGCCGATCTGATCATCGTCAGCCCCGTGGACCTGGCCGGGCAGATCGCGCGCAACCGCGCGTTCAGCGGCGGCCGCCGCTGCGTCATATTCGACAACGACGAGCCCTTGCGCAACGGCGAATTGCGCCTGCACAAGCCGCTCAAGGCCGAGGATGTCGTCGCCGCGCTCAACGACACCGGCGCGCCGAGCATGGACTTCGGCCAACCGGTGCTGAGTGCGGACGTCGACTTTTACGCCGACGCCACGCTCAACGCGGAATTCCAGATCGAGGCCAGCGAAGCCGCAACCGTACGCGCGCAACGCCGCGATGCCGAACCTGCGCTGGGCCTGGACGATTTGTTCAAGCCCGACACCGAAGCCGCCAAACCGCTGTTCGCGGTACCGTTGCAGATCGACGCGGAAACGCGCATCGAACGCGGCAGCCGCGCGGCATCGGCACGCAGCGACCGCCGCATCGCCGACTCGGTGCGCGGCATACGCGGACCGGATGGCAAACCCGAAGGCATCAATATCGCCGATGCCGACGAAGCCGATGCGAATTCCGCCTCCGGCAAACACCCCCTGCGCGATTACTTGTGCAAGAACCTGCTCGGCGGACCGGCACGGGCTGTATTGGAAGGCGCGCCGGAACTGGTGCTCGATCCCAAGGCTCAGTCCTTCCACGCCGGCGGCGGATTGGCCACTCTGGCGGCGTACTGCAAAACGGACCTGGCGCGCTCGGCGTGGCGCCCGGTGACCACGCAGGATCTGTCCCGCTTGCGTGCCCAACAGCCGGCACGGCCCTACGCGCACCTGCAATGGCTCGATGCCTTCGTGCATGCCGCCGGCCACCTGGCACGGCACCTGGACCCTGGCGGACGGTTCCGCCTCAAGGGCGGTGCCCTGACCGGCGCCGATGTTCCGCACCACGCCCGGATCGTCGCGGCGCTGACCGCACCGGCGAAACTCAATGAAATCGCCGCTGCCAGCGGCGCGCCGATGGCTGCAGTATTTGACCTCGTCACCGCCTACGACGCGATCGGTTTGATCGAGGTGCAAAGCCGCCTGTCCCGAAACGCGCCGCCGGCAAAATCCGGCCTGTTTTCGCGCCTGCGCAACCCCTTTTCCAAGAACTGACGTGAAACCCGCCGCTTGACCCGGCTGCGGAATCGGCGACAATCCCCGGGGTCGCGGCGTCGCACGACATGCGGTCCGCACCAACTACTCAGGGGTAGAAGAACATGGCAAGACGCTTGGCGATGCAGGGTGCGAGCGACGAAGACGTAGCGCGCGTGCGCGAGCTGCTCAATCAGGCCGCACCGAAACTTTCCTCGCCCTGGCGCTTGCACACCGGCGACCACGCCGAATTGCTGGTCATCGACGTCGATACCGTCTACGGCCACATGGATTGGTTGCGCGCGCACAATTCGCGCCTCATTGCCGTCCTCACTGGCCATACCCCTGGCGACGAATACGAATTGGTTTTGCACAAGCCGCTGACGGTCGACAACCTCGTGCAGGTGCTCGATCGCGCCGCCGCGCTGACTGAAGAAGGTCCCGCGGATACCGCCGCGCCACCGCCGCCGCCCGCGCCGAAAAAAGCCGCCGCAAAAGCGCCTCCCGCGCCAGCGCCTGCTCCGGTCGCTGCGCCGGCGCCGGAACCGTCGCCGGAACCGGAACCGCCGAAGGAACACCGCCTGCATCATTGGCTGACGGATCACACGCTTGCCGCCGCGGTGCGCATCCAAAGCAAGGATGCGCCCGACCTGGTGCTGGACCCGGGCAACAAGACGTATTACGCCGACGGCAACCTGCGTGCGCTCGCCGCGCATTGCGGACGCGTCGTCGCGCACGAGGAATTGCACGAGGTCAGCCCGATCGAGCTGGCGCGCCTGCAAGCTTCAGGCAAGGGCCAGCCGTATGCGCGCCTGAACTGGCTTAGCCATGTGCTGGGCTCCAACGGCCATCCGGCACAGGGCGTGGACGTGAACGCGAAGTTCAAGCTGTCGCGCTGGCCGCAGATCGAGCGCGAGTTCCCGAAACATTTCCGCATCGCCACGGTGATGATGAAACAGCCGGCCACGCTCGGCGAAATCGCCGAACAAAGCGGCGCCACCCTTCCCGACGTCATCGATTTCACCAACGCCTACCACGCGATCGGCTACATCGAGATCGAGGGTGCGGCAGGAGCAGCCGATACCGCCGCGCCGCGCGACACCGGTCGTGGCGCGATACTTTCGCGTCTGAAGAACCCGTTCGGCAGCGGCACCTGAAGAACACGTCTCCACGCATGAGTTCGCGCATGCCCGCGTTATTTGTCGGCCACGGCTCGCCGATGAACGCGCTGGAGGACAATGCCTTCACCCGCGGCTGGCAGGATGCGGCACGGCGCATTCCACGGCCGCGCGCCATCGTGTGCGTCTCGGCGCATTGGGAAACGCGCGGCGTCTATATCGGCGGTACGCCGACGCCGGAAACCATCCACGATTTTTACGGCTTTCCCAAGGCGTTGTTCGACGTGCGCTACCCGGCGCCCGGCGATCCGACCTTGGCGCGGCAGGTCGCGCAGACGGTAAAAAGCGCAAACGTACACCTGGATTCAGGCCGCGGCATCGATCACGGCGTGTGGAGCGTGCTGCGCATCATGTATCCGCAGGCGGACATCCCCGTGCTGCAACTGAGCCTGGACAGCGCACAGCCTGGCGCATTCCACTACGCGCTCGGCCAGGAACTCGCGCCGCTGCGCGACGACGGCGTACTCGTTCTGGGCAGCGGTAACATCGTGCACAACCTGCGCCTGTTCGATTTCCACGCCACGCAACCGGCGGACTGGTCCGCACGCGCCGATGCGCTGTTGCGCGGGCACATCGAATCCGGCGATCACGAACGCCTGCTGGACTGGACATCGCTGGGCCCGGAGGTCGCGCTCGGCATCCCCACGCCCGAGCACTACCTGCCGCTGTTGTACGTCCTTGCCTTGCGTGGCGACGGCGAGCCGCTGCGCATCTTCAACACCACCGTCATCAGCGCGATCTCCATGACCTGCGCGCAGGTCGGTTGAGCGCTCACAAATTCACGCGGCGCAGTCGCAACGCGTTCGTCACCACCGATACCGACGACAGGCTCATCGCCAGCGCCGCGAACATCGGCGACAGCACGATGCCGAACCACGGATACAGCACGCCCGCCGCGATCGGCACGCCGATGGCGTTGTAGACAAAAGCGAAAAACAGGTTCTGGCGGATGTTGCGCACCGTCGCCTGCGACAACGCGCGGGCGCGCAGGATCGCAGTCAGGTCGCCTTTCACCAGCGTGACCTGTGCGCTTTCCATGGCCACATCGGTGCCGCTGCCCATCG
>JAICYA010000282.1 GCA_025934455.1 Rudaea sp. | reverse complement strand
CGTTTGCGAACCAAGGATTTCGGCACGCATGTAATCCAGATCGCCGTTGGCGGCCAACGGCGACGCCTTGCCATAAGCAGCCAAGGCCTGATCTTCCTTCTGCGCGACCATGTACGAGTCGCCGAGCAATTTGTAATTCTCCGCGCTCGCCTTGACCACGCCCTTGTCGAAACCCTGCTGCAGAAGCTGCGCGCCCTTCAGCGCGATCTCGGGTTTCGCGTCGTTCTGCGCGATGCTGGCATAGAACCTGACCGCGGAGACGTAATCCTCGTCGGCCGTGATCAGGCCCTGTTTCTGCTCGCGGTCCAGCAGGGCCACGGCCTTGTCGGACTGGTTCGCCTGGATGTAGATGACGAGCGCGTTGTGGATCAGCGATTTGTTGTTCGGATCCTTGGCCAACTGGTCGTCGAGGAAGCCGGAAGCCTGTCCAGACTGGCCGCTTTCGGCGTAACTGGCCATCAGGATGCTGTTCCAAGAATCCTTCGGCTTGTCGGTCATGGCGATCGCCTTCTTCATGGCGGCGATGGCTTCCGGATATTTCTGCAGGCGATAGTCCGCGTTGCCTTCGAGCGCGTAGGCGTCGGCGGTATCGCGCTTGCCCTGCTCGCGCCAGATCTTCAACTCGTCCAATGCGGCCTGGTACTGGCCATCGACGAGATACGCCTGGACCATGTTGTACATCGAATCGAAATAGGTGTCGTTGGGAACCGAGTCCAGATCCAGCAATTGCTTGTATGCGGCGATCGCGCCCTTGTAATCCTGATTGTTGAACTTGAGGTTCGCCAGCACCTGCAAGGCGACGCCCTTGGCGTACTTGCTGCGGCTGGAGTCGATGACCTTCTGCGCTTCGGCTTGCGCCTTCGCCTCGTCTCCGCCATTGACCGCGTCGATCGCCGACTGCAGCGCTTTCTGGTCCGACTGGCTGGACAAATCCGATTTCGGCGAGTGCCGGGTTGCATTCGGATAGTGGGTTTCATCCTTGTTGTCCTTGGCCACAGCGGCAACGCTGGCCGCGCCCACCGCGAACGCCAGCAGAACGCTCAATGCGGCGCGGATGAATTGCTTCGGATTGTTGTTCACCACCCTTCTCCTTACGATCGCTGACACACGCAGTTTAACGCGCGCCGGGGAAAACCGAGGTTAACCGCTGCGCGCATTCCGCTCAAGGTTTCGTCGCCGTTTATACGCCCAGACCGTCAAACATCGAGATTCGCCACGCGCAATGCGTTCTGTTCGATGAAATCGCGGCGTGGCTCGACCACGTCGCCCATCAGCGTGGAGAAGATCTGATCCGCGGCCACGGCGTCCTCGATGCTGACCTGCAGCAGGCGCCGCGTGTCCGGATTGACCGTGGTTTCCCACAGCTGTTCCGGGTTCATTTCGCCCAGGCCCTTGAAGCGCTGGATCGTGCGTCCCTTCTTGGCCTGCTCAAGCAGCCAGGACGACCCTTGCTCGAAGTTCGTCGCCGGCGCACTGGCGTTGTCGCGGCGCACGCTCGCGCCTGCGCGAATCAGGCCGTCGAGCTGTTTGGCGACATGCCGGATCGGGCGGAATTCGGAACCGGCGAAAAACGCCGCGGGCAAAACCTGGGTTGTGCGCAGTCCGTGGTGCGTGCGCTCGACGACGAGCGCGGCCGGATGCTCGGCCGTCGCCGCGCGCACGCTCAGGGCGTACGCCGGCTTGCCCAGCCCTTGTGCATTGACCTTCGCGGTCAGCCGCGCGATCCAGGTCTTGGCCAATTCGGGTTGCGTCCACACGTCAGCCGGGATATCGGCGTCAAGCATCGCAGCGAGGACGGCCGCGTCGCAACGCTGGCCGAGGCGGACGATCTGTTCCTGCGCCGCGTGGTAATCGAGCAACAGGCGCTCCAGCGCCGTGCCGGAAATCGGCGGTGCGCTGCCACCGGGGTCGAGCTGCGCGCCATCGACCGCATTGGAAACGAGATAGGCATTGAGCGCGGCGTCGTCCTTCAGGTACAGCTCCTGCTTGCCCTGCTTGAGCTTGTACAGCGGCGGCAGGCCGATGTAGACGTAGCCGTGTTCGATGAGCTCGGGCATCTGCCGGTAGAAGAACGTGAGCAGCAGGGTGCGGATGTGCGAGCCGTCGACGTCGGCGTCGGTCATGATGATGATGCGGTGGTAGCGCAGCTTGGCAAGGTTGAACTCCTCCTTGCCGATGCCGCAGCCGAGCGCGGTGATCAGCGTGCCGACCTCGGCTGAGGACAACATTTTATCAAAACGCGCTTTTTCCACATTTAAAATTTTACCCTTGAGCGGCAGCACGGCCTGGTATTTGCGGTTGCGTCCCTGCTTCGCGCTGCCGCCCGCCGAATCGCCCTCGACGATGAACAGTTCCGACAGCGCCGGATCCTTTTCCTGGCAGTCGGCGAGCTTGCCGGGCAGACCCGCGATGTCGAGCGCGCCCTTGCGCCGGGTCATCTCGCGCGCCTTGCGCGCCGCCTCGCGCGCACGCGCGGCGTCGACCACCTTGGCCGCAATCGCACGCGCCTCGGTCGGGTTTTCCTGCAGGAATTCGGCGAACTTGGCGTTGATGACGGACTCGACCGTACCCTTCACTTCCGAGGACACGAGCTTGTCCTTGGTCTGTGACGAGAACTTCGGATCGTGCATCTTCACCGACAACACCGCGATCAAGCCCTCGCGCATGTCGTCGCCACTCAAGGCCACCTTGGCCGACTTTTGCAAACCGCTGCTTTCGATGTAGTTACCCAACGTACGCGTCAGCGCAGCGCGAAAGCCGGCCAAGTGGGAGCCGCCGTCCTTCTGCGGAATGTTGTTGGTGAAGCAGAACATCGTTTCCTGATACGCGTCGGTCCACTGCATCGCCACTTCGACCGAAGTACCATCCACGCTCGCGCCCAGCGTGATCACGCTCGGATGCAGCGGTGTTTTGAGTTGCGCCAGATGCTCCACGAAGGATCGGATGCCACCCTCGTATTCGAAGACATCCGCTTTGCCCACACGCTCGTCGATCAGCTCGATC
This sequence comes from Rudaea sp., assembly GCA_025934455.1. The sequence continues at coordinate 441 of JAICYA010000282.1, read as the reverse complement.
TTCACGCCGGAATTCAAAAAACTCAATTCCCTCAAGCGCTTGGCAAGGACGTCGTAATGGAACTCGATATTGGAAAACACTTCCAGACTGGGCAGGAAGCGCACCGTCGTGCCGCGCAGGCTGGAGGCTTCCAATCGACGCAACGGATACAGCGGCTCGCCGAGGTGGTATTCCTGCTCATGGCGGTAGCCGTCGCGGTCGATGGTCAGCCACAAGTGGTCGGACAAGGCATTCACCACGGACACGCCGACGCCATGCAGGCCGCCGGAAACCTTGTAGGAATTATCGTCGAACTTGCCGCCGGCATGCAGCACGGTCATGACGACTTCCGCGGTCGAGCGCCCTTCCTCGTGCATGTCGACCGGAATGCCGCGGCCGTTGTCTGAAACGCTGACCGAACCATCGCCGTGCACGGTCACCACGACGTGGTCGCAGTAGCCG
>JAICYA010000196.1 GCA_025934455.1 Rudaea sp. | reverse complement strand
GATGCCAACGGCGCGTACAGCCGCAAGCAGGCGCTCGCGCTGGCCAAAGCGTTCGCCGATCTGGGCGTATCCTGGTTCGAGGAACCGCGCCCCTCGCACGATCTGGAAGGACTGCATCTGCTGCGCGATCGCGCTCCGGCGGGCATGGACATCGCCGCGGGCGAATACGGCTACGACCTGATCTATTTCCGGCGCATGCTGCAAGCCGCTGCGGTGGATGTCCTGCAGGCCGACGCCACGCGCTGCGCCGGGATCAGCGGCCTGCTCGACGCAGCGGCATTGTGCACGGCCTTCGATCTGCCGCTGTCCTCGCACTGCGCACCGGCGCTCCACGCGCTACCGATGTGCGCACTGCGGCCGGCGATCCACGTCGAATATTTCCACGACCATGTGCGCATCGAACAGATGCTGTTCGATGGCGCACTCACGCCTGTCGATGGCGCGTTGCGTCCGGATCGCTCGCGTCCCGGATTCGGCTTGGAGTTCAAGGAAAAGGATGCCGCGCGTTACGCGGTGAACTGAATACATCGTCAATCAAGCAAGCACAGGTTAACCATGCAAATCGATCATCCCGATCAACAACAATGCCGTCGCGACGGCTGCGCTTGCACCGTGGAATCCGGCCAGGAGTATTGCAGCGACGCTTGTCGCGCAGCCGCGCACGACACGCCGGTGCGCGGAGCGCCACCCCGAAAATGCGAATGCGGCCACGACCCATGCAATCGCAACGACGCGTAGGCACGGGTGCACAACAGCCCGGCTACGCGAAGGCGTTGGCCGAGGAGTTGACGCGCAACATCGCCGGCGAGGTGCGCTTCGACGCCGGCAGCCGCGCGCTGTATGCGACGGATGGTTCCAATTACCGGCAAGTTCCGATTGGTGTGGTCTTGCCAAAGTCCATCGACGATGTCATCGCCACCGTCGCCGCCTGCCGCAAGTATGGCGCGCCGCTGCTTGCGCGCGGCGGCGGCACGTCGCTGGCCGGGCAGTGCTGCAACGTCGCGGTAGTGATGGATTTTTCCAAATACCTGCACAACATCGTCGAACTCGATCCGCAAAACAAATGCGCGCGGGTGCAGCCGGGCCTGATCCTGGACGACCTGCGTGACGCCGCCGAGAAACATACGCTGACCTTCGCGCCGGATCCGTCGACGCACACCCACAACACGCTGGGCGGGATGATCGGCAACAATTCCTGCGGCGTGCATTCGGTGATGGGCGGCAAGACCTCGGAAAACGTCGAGGAACTGGAAATCCTCACCTACGACGGAACCCGCATGCGGGTCGGCGCAACGCCGGATGCCGAACTGGAACAAATCATCCACGACGGTGGCCGACGCGGCGAGATCTATGCCGCGCTGAAGGCACTGCGCGACAAATACGCCGATCTGATTCGCGCGCGCTATCCGAAGATTCCGCGCCGCGTCTCCGGCTACAACCTCGACGAACTGCTGCCGGAAAATGGGTTCAACGTGGCACGCGCACTGGTCGGCAGCGAAGGCACCTGCGTCACCATCCTAGAAGCGACCACGCGGCTGGTGTACAGCCCGCCGGCGCGCTCGCTGCTTGTGCTGGGCTACGAGGATGTCTTTTCCGCCACCGATCATGTGATGGACGCGCTCGCCGCCGGTCCGGTCGGGCTGGAAGGACTGGGTCAGGAACTGGTCGCCGATATGAAGGCGATCGGCTTGCACCCGGGCGATCTGCAATTGCTGCCCAAGGGCGGCGGCTGGCTGCTGGTGGAGTTCGGCGGCAAGACCAAGGACGAATCCGACGCCAAGGCACGCAAACTCATGGCACAACTCAAGGGCAAGGACGGTGCCCCGCTGGACATGAAGCTCTTCGACGACAAGAACGAAGAGGACATGATCTGGAAAGTGCGCGAGTCGGGTCTGGGCGCGACCGCGCATGTGCCGAACAAGCGCATCACCTGGGAAGGCTGGGAAGATGCCGCCGTCGCGCCGGAGAAACTTGGCCCATATCTGCGCGACTTCCGCGCCTTGCTCAAACGCTACGAATACAAGGGCGATCTGTACGGCCACTTCGGCCAGGGCTGCGTGCATACGCGCATCGATTTCGATCTGGAAACCCAGCCGGGCATCGACAAGTTCCACCGTTTTCTCGGCGATGCTGCGGATTTGGTTGTGAGTTACGGCGGCTCGCTGTCGGGCGAACACGGCGACGGCCAGTCGAAAGCGGAATTCCTCGGCAAGATGTTCGGCGCCGAACTGGTTGGCGCCTTCGGCGAGTTCAAGCGCATCTGGGATCCGCAGTGCAAGATGAACCCGGGCAAGATCGTCGATCCGTATCTGCCGACGGAAAACCTGCGCATCGGCACCGGCTACGCACCACCGCAACCACACACGCATTTCAAGTTTCCCAAGGACGATCACAACTTCGGCCGCACCATCCTGCGCTGCGTGGGCATCGGCAATTGCCGGCGCACGCATCACGACACCATGTGTCCCAGTTTCATGGCCACGCGCGAGGAAAAATATTCCACGCGTGGACGCGCGCGGCTGCTATTCGAGATGCTCAAAGGCGAAGTCATCACTGGCGGCTGGCGCGACGAGAACGTGCACGAGGCGCTGGATTTGTGTCTGGCCTGCAAGGGCTGCAAGGGCGATTGCCCGGTCAATGTCGACATGGCCAGCTACAAGGCCGAATTTCTGTCGCATTACTACCAGGGCCATCTGCGCCCGCGCGCCGCGTATGCGATGGGCCTGATCCATGTGTGGGCGCGACTGGCCGCGCATATGCCGCGCGTGGTGAATTATTTTTCGCGCAGCAGGCTATGGTCGCCGCTGGTCAAGAAGATTGGCGGCATCGCGCCCGAGCGCGAGATGCCGGCGTTCGCCGAACGCACCTTTCGCAACTGGTTCGCCAAGCGCCGCGGCGGCAAGCAGGGCGGTCGCCGCGTGATCCTGTGGCCGGATACTTTCACGAATCATTTTCTGCCCGACACCGCGATCGCGGCGGTCGAGGTGCTCGAGCACGCCGGCTGCACGGTGGTGCTGCCGGATCGGCCGCTGTGTTGCGGGCGTCCGTTGTACGACTGGGGCATGCTCGATCGCGCAGTACAATTGTGGAAACGTACACTCGCCGTATTGCACGAGGACATCCGCGCCGGCACGCCCATCGTCGGCCTGGAGCCGGCCTGCGTGGCGGCGTTCCGCGACGAACTCGGCAATTTGTTTCCGCACGACGAGGATGCCAAGCGGCTGCGCACGCAGACGCATACGCTGGCGGAGTTCCTGCAAAAAATCGGCTACGTGCCAAACCGGATCAAAAGCAAAGCCGTCGTCCACATGCACTGCAATCATCGCGCGGTGATGGGCAAACAAGCCGATTGCAAAGTATTCGATCAACTGGGGCTGGATTACGAATTGCTCGACTCCGGCTGCTGCGGCATGGCCGGCTCGTTCGGCTTCGAGCCGCACAAGTACGCGCTGTCGCAAAAGATCGGCGAACGCGTACTGCTGCCGGCGGTGCGTCGCACCGACGCCGACACGTTGTTGATCGCCGACGGGTTCAGTTGCCGCGAACAGGTGCGCCAGGCCACCGGGCGCATGCCGCTGCATCTGGCGCAGGTGCTGCAACGCGCGATCCATCAAGGCACCCCGCCACTGGCCGATGCGCCGCGGCCCCATCTTTCGACTCCCAAGGAACGCACATGACAAGCACGTCACAACACTTCAAGAACAAGGTCGTGGTCATCACCGGCGCCAGCGCCGGCGTGGGCCGCGCCACTGCGCGCGCGTTCGCGCGCGAGGGCGCGAGTCTCGGCCTCATCGCTCGCGGCAAGGATGGACTCGATGCCACCGTGCGCGAAATCGAATTGGCCGGTTGTAGCGCATGCGCCGTGCAGGCCGATGTCGCCGATGCCGCGGCGGTCGAGGCCGCCGCGCAAGAGATCGAGGAAAAACTCGGGCCCATCGATGTGTGGGTCAACAACGCGATGGTGACGATTTTTTCTCCGGTTTCCGAGCTCGACGCGGCAGAATTCAAGCGCGTCACCGAGGTGACCTATCTCGGCGGCGTGTACGGCACGATGGCGGCGCTCAAGCGCATGCGCTCGCGCAATCGCGGCACCATCGTACAAGTCAGCTCGGCGCTGGCGTATCGCAGCATTCCGCTGCAATCGGCCTATTGCGGCGCCAAGCACGCTTTAGTCGGTTTCATCGACGCGCTGCGTAGCGAGCTGATCCACGACCACAGCCGCATCCATATCACCTCGGTGCAAATGCCGGCTCTGAACACGCCGCAATTTTCGTGGGCGCGCAACAAGATGCCCAATCGCCCGCAGCCGGTACCGCCGATCTTTCAGCCGGAAGTCGCCGCCGCAGCGATCGTCTTCGCCGCGCGTCATCGGCGCCGCAGCGTGCCCGTCGGCGGTCCGACCTATCTGGCCGAATGGGGCCAGAAATTCGTGCCCGGTCTGCTCGATCGTTATCTGGGCCGCACCGGTTACCGCGGCCAGCAAACCAACGAGCCGGACGATCCGGATCGCGCGGACAACCTGTTCGCACCGGTCGTCGGCGATCCCGGCGCGCACGGACGTTT
>JAICYA010000193.1 GCA_025934455.1 Rudaea sp. | reverse complement strand
GTAGGGGCTGAGGTAGCCCTTGTCGAAGCGCATGCCCTCGCTGAGTTCGAGCTCGAGGCCGAAGGTGTTGCTGTCCTCTACGGTGATGACGCCTTCCTTGCCGACCTTGTCCATGGCCTTGGCGATGAGGTCGCCGATGTGCGTGTCGGAGTTGGCCGAGATCGAACCGACCTGGGCGATTTCCTTGCTCGTCGAACACGGCTTGGACAGATTCTTCAGTTCCGCAACGGCGCCCTGCACGGCCTTGTCGATGCCGCGCTTGAGGTCCATCGGGTTCATGCCGGCGGCAACGGCCTTGAGGCCCTCGCGGATCAGCGCTTGCGCCAGCACGGTGGCGGTGGTGGTGCCGTCGCCGGCGACGTCGGACGTCTTCGACGCGACTTCCTTGACCATCTGCGCGCCCATGTTCTCGAACTTGTCGGCCAGTTCGATCTCCTTGGCGACGGACACGCCGTCCTTGGTGATCGTCGGCGCGCCGAAGCTCTTGTCGAGCACCACGTTGCGGCCCTTGGGACCCAGCGTCGCCTTGACGGCGTTCGCCAGCACGTTCACCCCGCGCAGCATGCGCGCGCGGGCGTCTTCACCAAAACGGATTTCTTTAGCAGCCATTGTCTTATTCCTCGAATACTGGATTTGTATACTTTGATCGGAGTGGGAGAAGCGAGCGGGTGAGCGAACCGGAGTTGACTTCTAGTCAATGAGGATTCGCGAATCCCGCGCGGCAACGACGCATGAGCGAGATCCGCGACGCTTATCCCTCGATGACCGCCATTAAGTCTTCTTCGCGCATCACCAGCAATTCCTGGCCATCGACCTTGACCTCGGTGCCGGAGTATTTGCCGAACAACACCTTCTCGCCGGCCTTCACGCCCACCGGGCGCACCTTGCCGTCTTCGAGGATCTTGCCGGAACCGACGGCGACAACTTCGCCCTTGATCGGCTTTTCGGTCGCGGTGTCGGGAATGACGATGCCGCCGGCCGACTTGGTCTCGGCTTCCAGGCGCTTGATGATGACGCGGTCGTGCAACGGACGCAGTTTCATGACGACTTCCTCAGGTTATTGATTTGAAACGATTTGATTGCGATTGCTAGCACTCAATCGCAATGAGTGCCAATTTTAGCGGCATGCAAGCCCCCTGGAAAGGGGATCGCGCCGGGACTGCCTAGATGGGCCCCGTCCGGCAGGTTTCAAGAGTTGCCATCACGTCCATAATCCGGGCATGAACGCCATCGTCGTTTTTTGCACCTGCCCGGACGAGGCCAGCGCCGCGCGCATCGCCGACGCACTCGTGGGCGAGCGTCTGACCGCCTGCGTGAACCGCATTCCCGGCATCGCCTCGACGTATCGCTGGCAAGACAAGGTCTGCCGCGACAGCGAGCAATTGCTCCTGATCAAAACGACGCGTGAGCGCTTTGACCCGCTGCGCGAACGCATCCTCGCGCTGCACCCGTATGAACTGCCGGAAGTGATTGCGGTCGATATTGCCGCCGGCCACGCGCCGTATCTGGACTGGATCGCCGCGCAATCCGCGCCGGATGCAAGTTAGCGCCAAGGCTTCCGGTCACATCCCTAACCACAACCTGCGACAATTGCCGCATGAAGAAATTTATTCCGCTGTTTTTCGCCCTGCTCGCCGGCATCGGCCTCGCCCATGCCGACGATCAGGACAACCTGCTGCCCGTTGACCAGGCTTTCCGCGTCGAAGCAACGGCACCGGACCGGCAAACGGTGCAATTCAAATTCACGATCGCCGACGACTATTACCTGTATCGCGGTCGCATCTCGACCAAGGCTGCGAACGCGTCGACCGTGCTCGGTGCGCTGGACCTGCCCGCTGGCGAGAAGAAGCACGATGAGTTCCTCGGCGACGTCGAGGTTTACCACCACGGCTTCACCGCGACCCAGCATCTGGCCATGCCGGCGAACGCTACCCAGGCCGTCATCGAGGTGCGCTACCAAGGTTGCCACCAAGTCACGCCGAAAATCTGTTTTCCGCCGCAGAAAAAAATCCTGACTGTGCCGTTGCCTTCGGCTTCAACTTCAGCTTCAGCTTCGGCGGCACCGGCATCGCTGAGCGCGGCACTGGGCACGGCCACTGGCGAAGCGTCGTCGTCTTCGCTGCTCGGCGACAACCAGCCGCTGCCTGCGGAACAGGCTTTCAAATTCGAGGCAATCGCGACCGGACCCGGCGAAATCCTGGCGCGCTTCACCATGCCCAAGGGTTATTACCTGTATCGCGACAAGACGAGCTTTTCCGTGGCGGCAGACAGCGGCGTCACGCTCGGCGCGCCGCGCTTTCCGCCCGGCAAGGATCACAGCGACGCGAACTTCGGCCAGACCACGGTGTACTTCGACCAGGTCGAGATTCCGGTTCCGCTCGCGCGCACGAACACGGCCGCGCTCGCGCTCGCGCTGACCGCGAATTTCCAGGGCTGCAAGGCAGGCAGCGTGTGCTATCCGATGATGTCCAGCACGCTGGACGTGACCCTTCCCGCCGGTGCGGGCGCGGACGTTTCCGCATCCAGCACGACACCGGGCACAGCCACCGCCAACTCCGACAGCCGATTCCAGAAAGCGCTGAACGGTTCGCTGTGGCTGGTGTTTGGCGCGTTCTTCCTTGCCGGGCTCGGCCTCGCGTTCACGCCCTGCGTGTTCCCGATGATCCCGATCCTGTCGGGCATCATCGCCGGCGCGGGCGAGAACATTTCCACCCGGCGAGCCATCGTGCTTTCGGTTGTCTACATCCTCGCCAACGCGGTGATCTTCACCATCGCCGGCGTCGTCGCCGGCCTGGCCGGGAACAATTTGCAGGCCGCGTTCCAGACGCCGTGGGTACTGTGGAGTTTCGCCGGCCTGTTCGTGCTGCTCGCACTGTCGATGTTCGGCTTCTACGAGTTGCAGTTGCCGGGTTCGTGGCAATCCAGGATCGCGAACGTCAGCAACAAGCAATCCGGCGGCTCGCTGTGGGGCGTCGCGATCATGGGCGCGCTGTCCGCGCTGATCGTGGGGCCCTGCGTCACGCCGCCGCTGGCCGTCGCCGTACTCTACATCGCGCAGAAACACGATGCCGTGCTCGGCGGCTTCGCCCTGTTCGCGCTCGCGCTCGGCATGGGCGCGCCACTGGTGGTGTTCGGCGCCAGCGCCGGCAAGCTGCTGCCGCGCGCCGGTGCGTGGATGGATGCGGTCAAGGCCGTGTTCGGCGTGACCTTCCTCGGTCTTGCGATATGGATGTTGTCTCGCGTGATGGATGCGCCGTGGATCATGCTGATGACAGGCCTGCTTGCGGTGGCTTGTGCCGTATACCTCGGTGCACTCGAACGCCTGGCGGATGGCGCTTCCGGCTGGAAAAAATTGTGGAAGGCGCTGGGCGTCGTGCTGCTGATTGGCGGCGCGGCGGAACTCATCGGCGCGGCAGCCGGTTCCAACGATCTGCTGCAACCGCTGCGCGGTGTCGGCGGCAGCGCGGTCACGGCGCCCTCCGAACAGGGACTGGCGTTTCGCCGAATCAAATCGCTTGCCGACGTCGAACAGGCGCTGGCGGCGGCGAAATCCGCCGGCCAGCCCACCATGCTCGATTTCTATGCCGACTGGTGCGTGTCCTGCAAGGAAATGGAGAAATTCACCTTCACCGATGCGCGCGTCAAACAGGCGCTGGCGGGGTTTGTGTTGCTGCAGGCCGACGTCACCGCGAACGACGACACCGACAAGGCGCTGATGAAACATTTCGAGATCGTCGGCCCACCGGACACCGTCTTCTACGACGCGGATGGCAAGCAACGCCACGACCTGCAACTGATCGGCGCGGAGAAGCCCGGCGATTTCGTGCAGCGTATCGGTGCCGTGCGGCGGTAAAATCCCGGCATGTTCAAATCAAACCTCTTCATCATCCTCATTGCGATCGCCGGCGCACTGCTCGGCCTCTACGTCGGCAGTTATTCCAGCCGACCACAGGTTGCCGGGCTGCCAACGGGCATGGGCGTGCTCGGCCCGGGCCAGCATCTGGCCGACCTGCAACTGACCGGCACCGACGGCCAACCGCACCGGCTCGGCGACTGGCAGGGCAAGCTTGTGCTGATCAATTTCTGGGCAACCTGGTGCGAGCCCTGCCGCGAGGAAATGCCGCTGCTCGAAGCGGCGTCGAAAAAATATGCCGGTGACGGATTCAGTGTAGTCGGCGTGGCCGTGGACGATCCGGATGCCGTCGCCGCCATGCTCAAGTCGCGGCCGGTAAATTACCCCATCCTGATCGGCGACGACGACACGCTCGATACGGCCGGCGACAATCGCGGCGTGCTGCCCTACTCGCTGCTGGTCGGGCCGGATGGCAAGATGATCGCCTTGCGCGCCGGCAGTTTTCCGTCGGCCGACAGCCTCGAACGCTGGATCGTGCCGCATCTGGCCAATTCAGGTTAAACAGCGGCTAATTTCGGCGATCTGCCGGATATCGTGCTGGACATCGTCGGCGAACTGCCGCACACTTGCCCACCCAAAAAATCGAGAAAGGACTGAATAACCGTCGTCAGCGACGGCAGGTTATTCCGCACGCGTGTGGCAAAGATTCAAGTTCTGCACGGCCCCAACCTCAACCTGCTCGGCACCCGCGAGCCGGAAATCTACGGCCATGCCTGCCTTGCCGACATCGACGCCGAACTTGCGGCTAACGCGCGCGGATCGGG
>JAICYA010000440.1 GCA_025934455.1 Rudaea sp. | reverse complement strand
CGTTTCATATGAACACGGGATCGAACAACGCGCACCTCGTTAACAGCGTCACCGCGCTGAATGTTTCGCTGCCGGACCAGAACCTCGCACCGATGAATTTGCATGGCGGATCGTCGTGCGATGCAGGTATTCCGGACGACGATTATGACAGGCAGAATATCGTTTCCCTCCTGATCGACGGCGCCCATTGTTCCAGTAAGCCGGCGCCTCCGCCTTCGGAAACCGCCGATGCCTGCGATGTGGAAGCGGTGGACAGCATCCTCGGGCAGCACAGGCCTGTGGCGATCGTCATCGACAGCACATGCAATAACCAGGACCGGATGACCAACATTGGCCTGGGTGTGACCAATGGCCAGAACAACGCCATCGGCTTCGAGCTGGATAACGGTGTCCTCGCCCTTTCGAACACCGGCGGTTCCGGCGCGAACGATTTCGTGTCCGACAAGGGAACGCTCGCGATCAGCAACGTGCGGCTGGATAGCCAGGCGTTGCATGTGCAGAGCAGTACCGCCGGCGGCCAGATCAGCGGCTGTGGGAATGTCTTCAATGCGCCCACGCCCTATCTCTGCGCGCCGTCGTCGTTCACGCAATTGCCCGGCGGAAGATTGACGCTACAGCCCTGCGATAGCGGCGGCTGCCATCCCGTCATGAACGCGGATACGACCAGCACGATTGTTTATTACGCGCCCTATGTGAGTCAGCAGGTTCCGCTTTATAACACGGCGGCGGGTACATTCGGACTCTCGGATGCCGGCGCGTCCGGCTTGGCATTGCAGCTTGAACCTGGGGTCCAGACCGCCTCGCAAATCTACGATATCTTTGCCGGCCCCCAGAATGGTGGCGTTATTCAGCTTTGCTCAGGGCCGGCATGGTCGAGTTCCGCCGCCGGCAGTTCCAGCCGCGCCATTCAGGTGACTCAAATCAGTGGCGTCTGGGTCAATGCTGCGCAAATGCAATGCCACTTCTATCCCGCGGGTGGAGCGCCGGACGATCAGCCGTGCGCCCCTTATGAATGCACCTATCTCGGCTCGATCTATACCACCACGGCGGGAGGGCAGGTGTCGCAACAGTTCAGCCCACCTGCCGCCAATGGGGGCGGCAATCCCTGTCTCTGTCTCTACAACGCCTACAACCGGGTGGTAGTGACGTCGCGCTCGCTCGATAACACCGGGTACAGCTATAATGGCACAACCTGGCGGTTCATGCACGCCAATGCCAACAATCGGGTGACCGTGGTGGATGGGGTTGGCCAAATGCAAATCCTGGCGCAAGTGACGGATGCATTGGCGAATGGAGCCACGCCCGGGCGAACTGCCCAGGTAGGAATCGATTTTAACGTGAGCAGCAGCATCCCGGCTCCCGTTCCAACCGTGCAGGCAAACTCGGCAACATCGGGCACGTACAGCACGGGTGCGCCCCACACGCCCTATCTGGGCCTGTGGTACGCCCAGGCTGTGGAAGCCGCGCCGTCGTCCGGCAATGCAGCGAATTTTGGCGGCAGCAATCTGCAGCAGCTGAGCGTGCAGGTGGCGGACTGAAGGTGGCCGCCCCGCGGCCATAAAGATCGCCCGAGTTTCCACATCCGCAATTGCGGGCTGCTGCGGCCAAAATGGAGAACACCTGGGACTGGATTCTCCCTGAGACAAAGGCGCGTCCGGCCATCGACTGACGGCCCGGGCAATTCAAGTGATCCGTCGGTCAAATCCGCAACAGGACTGCGGCGACTCCGATTGCGACGGTCGCAACGGGAATCCAGATGTTTGTCTTGGTGCCAAGATAGTTGTTCAGCCGGACAATACTCGCGTGCGCGATGGGGGATGTGCGATAGGTCTCAAAAACCCCAAGCGCGACCCCCAAGAAGATGCTAAGCCAGCCGATG
>JAICYA010000097.1 GCA_025934455.1 Rudaea sp. | reverse complement strand
GTGGAACGCGGCGATCGGCTGCGACGGTACGTGCAGGCCGCTCACCCTCTGGGTTGGGGCGAAATGGTATCGGGCGCCGACCATGCCACCGCCGTCCTGGCGCATTTCGAGCGCGCCGCGCCAGTCGTAATCGACGCCGTCGATTCGAGCCAGGCCGAAGGGAATGTCCGCCAGTGCCGGCAGCACCGAATTCATCACGTTGATTACCGAATTCGGCGCCCGGTCGTAGACGCCGCCAAGGTCGATTTGCATCGGTCCGGCAGCAGGGTCGCGTGCCGGAATCGGATCCGGACCGATCCAGCGGGCCACGGCAGGTTGTGGACGCGGCTGCGCCGCCGGTGGCGGGCCGGGATCGCGGGCGCGCAGGCGGCTGCGTTCAATGGCATCGGCCATTGCCAGCACGCGCGGACCGGTGTCGCGTGGCGCGAGCAGGGCGGCGTCGGCATGCAATTCCTCCATGTTGCGACGGCTTGAAGGAACCTGCCACAGGTGCCAGGTCGACGCGATGGCGGGATCGACCATTGCCAGCAAGTGGCTGTCGTCGGGGCCGAACGCCATTTCGTCTATCGAGTTCATTTGCCCGACTTGTGCTTGCAGTGGCATTCCGACCGGAGTGAGATCCGCGGTGGAATAGAGTTGAATGCCGCTGCCGAAGGCATGTGCGACGAGCCGGCCATCGCGGCTGATGGCGAATACATTGGTCGCCTCGCCGCCGCGCAGACCGGTGACGGTGTGCTCGTCCGGTTCGCCCGGGTCCAGCACCACGCGGTCGCGGCCGGCGAGCAGGGGCTTGGCGCCAATCGCGGTAATACCGATGGGATATACGCCCGACACGTGCCGCCGCTCGATGATTTTGCCCGAGCCCAGGTCCCAAAGCGCAAGGTCGGCATTGTCGGCCTGCGTGTCGTCGATACTGCGCGTCACCATCCACAGACGCCGCCCGTCGGCCGTAAAGGCCGCATGGATGATCGGTTGCGCCGGGTCGTGTGGATAGGCGCACAGCAGCTTCAGGGTTTGCGTGTCGAATACTTCGGTGGAACCGTCGACCGGTCCGGTGGCGAGCAGGCGCGAAGCGTCGGCAGAGAGCTGGAATTGGCGCAAAGGTGCCTTGACCGCGACGTCGCCATGATCCAGGCGTGTGCCACTTTTCAGGTCGTACAGTTCCAGGCGTTCCTCGAAACCCTTGCTGCCGTTGTGATCGAAGCTCAACACAGCCAGTCGGCCATCGGCGCTGACGGCCATGCGCTGCGGCGTATCTGTCAGCGCGATGGCGGGAAGGCGCGGCTGCAGCGTGCTGGCATCGAGCACGTGCAGTCCCGTGCGTGCGACGGCAACGAGGGTCTTGCCGTCGGCTGTCAACTGGGCGAACACGATGGGCGGCGGCAAGGACAACCACGCCGTGGAAGTACCGTGCGCTGTCGATACGACGCGCAGGTGGTCGTAGTCGACATCGACCACGTGATCGCCGTCGGTGTACAGGTTGTCGGAGACAAGAAGCGGAGGCGCCGCATCCAATTCGACCGGTTTGGGCAATCGCCACAGCCTGATCTCGCCATCCATGCCGGCGCTGGCGAGCAAGCCGGCGCGTGGGGCCGCGCTCAGCCAGTAGGGTCCCGCGCGTGCGCCGAGTGACGGATTGGCAACCAGGTGCGTGGCTTCACCGAGCATCGGGCTTGCTTGCGGCAGGTGCCAGACTTCGGATTTGGCGATTCCACCGGCGACCTGGCCGGAGAGAACCAGCAGGCGGCTGCGATGGTCGATGTCCACGCGCGTGGCGTCGAAGTCGGATTGCATCTGGCCGGCATGCAACTGCTCGCCGCTGGCGACATCGTAGGCGAATGCAGTGCCGTTGTTGCGCGCAGCCGCCAGCCAGGCATCGTCCTCGCTGAAACTTAGCCAGCTCACGCGGCTGCTGAGCGGGCCGGGGATCTGACGCACGGCGTGGCTGTGCATGTCGACCAGAAAGATCTGGCCATCGCTGGTGCCCACGGCGAGCAATGCACCATCGCCACTGGAAGCCCAGGCGCTGAAGGATTCGTGCGGGGGCAAAGGCAGTGTCCGCGGCGCATCCGCATGGCGCGGGTCGAACACACGCAACTCGCTCATGTTGCGGCCGAATTGCACCGCGAAACGCAGTTTCGGATCGAGTACCCAGAGTGTGCCGACCATTTCCATTTCGTGTGCCGGCGGCGACAGCGGACGCCACGGGTCGACCTGCCATAGTTGCACATGACCGTGCGTGTCGTGCAGCAGCGCGTGGCGGCCATCGGCACTCCACGTAATGTCGGCGAGGTCGGCAAACTGCTTGGGCGGCGTTACTGCCCGCGCCTGATCCAGATCGATGAGCACGCCGGATGTACTCGGGTTCGGCAGGAAATCGAACCATTCCCCGGTGACCAGCAAGCGGTGATCGTCGATGAAGCGCGGCAGGATCGGTACCTGATCGGCAGGCAGGTAATCGAGCAGGTCCAGACGGCCGCGTTCGGTCAGCGTGGCCGTGTCGTACCAGCGCACGGACAGGTCGTTCAGCGTGACCGCGAGCAGCTTACCGTCCGGGCTGAGTGCGGTCGCCATCGGATTGGCGTCGGGGATGATGAAGCGGTCGATCAGGGAAACGCCCTGGCTTTCGATCATGCCGATCTCGCGGCGTTCCAGTTCGGCAGGTTTGCCGGCGGCCTTTTTTTCCTCGATGTTGGCAATCAGTGGTGTGAGTGCCTCGAAACCATTGCCGTCGTTCATCAGGCGCAGCGCCGCGTCGCGGCGGCCATCCCAGAGGCGTTCGCTGGAGACAGTGGCATTCTGCGTGGCGAGCGCGCGTTCGGATTCCGCGCGCTGTGCATTCGCATTCGCGCGGCGCCATTGCGCGGTCGTCGCGACCAGGCCGATCAGCAGCGCGAGCAGTGCGAGCAGCGCCGACACCACGATTTTCGGTTCGCGTTGTGCCCAGCGGGCGCTGCGCTGGAGCGTATTGAGCGGCCGCGCCGTTACCATGTAGCCGTTCTGGAAGCGCGTCAGGTCCTCGGCCAGGTCGCGCGCGCTGGCATAGCGCTGCGTCGTGTCGTAAGCCATGCACTTGCGGATGATCGCTTCCAGGTCGCGCGGCAGTTGCGTGGCGTAGCGACGCGGATTGCGCGATTGGCCTTCCACGACCAGCTTCAGCGTTTCGTGCGGCGTCTTGCCCAGGTACGGCGCCTGTCCGGTGACGAGTTCGTAGCCGATGGCGCCCAGTCTCCAGATATCGGTGGCCGGGGTGATTTTCTGCGCGCCGGCCGTGGCCTGCTCCGGCGCCATGTAGCTCGGTGTGCCGGAAATCTCGTGGTTCGTGACCAGCCCCTGTTCCAGGCGCCGCGCAAGGCCAAAGTCAGCCACGTGCGGCGTGCCGTTTTCGTCGACCAGGACATTGGCCGGTTTCAGGTCAAGATGCAGCACGCCGAGGCGGTGCGCATAATCCACGGCTTCGGCGATCGTGCGCAGCAGTTGCGCGGCGCGGCGTGGATCAAGCTTGCCCTCGCGCTTGAGCAAGCTGGCCAGGCTGCCGCCGTGGACCAGGCGCATGCTGAAATAATGCAGTTCCTCTGCGCTGCCGACTTCGTAGATGGCAACGATGTTCGGATGCTGCATGCGCGCAGCGTTCTGCGCCTCGCGTCGGAAACGTTCGATGAAGTCGCGCGACGCCCATGGCCCGGCGGCCAGAAGTTTTACCGCGACCTCGCGTTCGAGGCTGGTCTGACGCGCGCGGTAGACGACGCCCATGCCGCCTTCGCCGATCTTTTCCAGCAGTTCGTAATCGCCGAACTGGCGCTGCGCCGGATCCGAAAGATCGAGTTCCAGCGTCTCGGACGCCAGCATCGCGAGGGGACGGTTGTCGTCGTGATCGATGCCGACGGTCTGGTCGCCGAAGACCAGATCGGCGATTCCGCCGGCATCCATCACCATGCTCGCCAGCGGATCGACGTCGTTCGCGCTGTGCAAGCTGGGTCCCGCGCGCGCGTTCATTGCAGTTTCGGCGCCCCACGCAGGACGGCGAGCAGTGCCGCCTGTTCCGCCGCGAGATCGTCCGGCGAGGCAACCGTGTCGGCCAGCTCGCGCCCGGCCAGGTCGCGCAAACGCTGGCGCAGGCGCTTGAGCGCGAGGGTGAGCGCCATGGGCCGAATCCGCAAGCGCTGCGCGATCGCTTCGTATTCGCCAGGGACGGGATCCTGCGAGAGATAGGGCTTCAGCGCCTCGAACATCTCCCGGTGTCCGGCCAGGCGCGCCTCGGCGCCCAGCTTCTGCAGCGCTCGCGCCAGCACTTCGAGGGCGAAACTGCGCTGGTAGGCGGCTTCCGGACTGGCTGCGCCGGCGTTGTCGCGCAGGTTGCGGTCTTCGAGGTCCGACGGCGGGGCGGGATGCCCGGAATCCGTGCCTGCCGCCAGGGCGTGCCAGTCGCCGGCTAGGAATTCGTTGAGTTCGCCGAGCAGGAAGCGCCGGAAATGGCCCGGCGGTGGGTTTTGCCAGTCCGCATTGAACTTGTCGGTCAGGTGGAGGACGAAGCCACGCGTGATTTCCCTGGAGATTTCCGGCGCGTGACCGCAACGGCGCACGTAGGCGTAAACCGGATACCAGAAGCGCTGCGCCAGTTCGCCGAGCGCACTGCGGCCTTCGCCGACCACGCCGCTGGCTTGCTGCATGACAATCGACCAGCGCGTATTCGCAAAACGGTCGTGGGAAGGTTGGGACAAACTCGTCATCGGCATCTCCGGCTCGACGAGAGGTATTCGGGATTCCGCAGCCGCGATTACACGCGGCGAGTCTAGCACCGGCGGTTGTCCCCTGGCGCGACGATCAGCGGATGTGGAAACCTTCCGGCTCGTCGCCGCTCCTGCCGTAGCGGCTGTCGCGCACGCGGCGCAATTGCTGCTCCAGCAGCAACTCGTGCGCGCACTCGCGGCGCCAATGTTCACGATCGGTGGACAGGGCCGAAGCGGCCAGTCCGATGCGCGCGGCTTCGGCATGGCGGAACCGACAAAACTCTGCGTAATCATCGAGTTCGGTGCGCAGTGTGTCCATCGCGGCATCCACCAGGATGGCGTCGTCGAGCTGGCCGACGACCGGTGTGTCGCGCGCGATCAGGGCATGGTCGGTATCGTCCAGGTAGGCGACGATGGCGGTCATGATCGATTCCAGCGGCGCAGGCACCTGCCAATGCGCGTCCACCAGCGCGGCGCGGATTTCTGCGGCGCGGCGCATGCGGATGCGGATGAACGGCACGTCCAGGCGCTTGGCGGCTGCGCGCAGCACGCGGCGCACAGCGCCTGCGATCTGGTCGGCGGTGTAGGGCGGATGATCCGGAGCCACGCGCTGCAGGACTTCGTTGAATCGGCCCAGGTTTTCCGCATCGAGTCGCAGGCGCGCGATGCCGGCCGTGAAAATGCCCGAGCGCGCGGCGCTCAGGTCGAGATCGGTTACGGAACGCTCGAAATCGGAAGCAAACGGCATGGGGCTCTCCTGCTGTGTCGGTCGCCGGCCCCTGAGCTTCCGGCATACCAACGAGTTCCGGATTTGGCGGGAAAGATTACAAATGCCGATGCGATCGTCACGCGAGCAGATCCAGGGACTGCCCCAGTTCTTGCAGTTCGTGTTCCAGCTCATCGTCGTCGGCCGATGTTTCGGCCAACTGGTCGCGAATCAATTCGCGCAGGCGCTGACGCAGCCGATGTACGGCCACGGCCAACGTGTTGCGGCGCATCCCGAACCTGGCCGCCACGCGCTCGTAGTCGGCATCGTCGGGACGCTCGGCGATGAAGACGCTCAAGGCGTCGAACAGTTCGGCCTTGCCAGCCGCCCTGGCCTCGTCGCGCAGCTTGCGCAGCGCGCCCTTGACCACGGTGTGTGCCCAGGACCGGTGGAACGCGGATTCCGGCGTTTCCCGATCCAGCAAACCGGAGTCGCCGGAGAGGGAATCCAGCGAACGCACCTGGGCGTTGCCGCCGCGCTTGAGGGTTTTCTCCTGGTCGAGGACGTCGCCCAGAAAACGCTTGAGCGCGGTGAGCAGCAGTGCGCGAAAGCGCCCACGCAGCGGATCGGCCTTCAGGTAATAGCCCTGCTCGATGAAGCGCGCGAAAAACGCCTGGGTCAGGTCTTCGGCGGACTCTGCCGTGTAATGGTGGCCGAGGATGTAGGCATGCACGGGCGGACGGTAGGTGCGGCACAGCGATTCCAGCGCGACACGGGCCTGGGCCGGGTCCTTGCCTGCGTCGAGCACGAGGCTCCATCGTGTCGTCTGAAACCGGTTCATTCGGGCGCTCCGTACCGCGTGCTGCGCGATCCTGCCACAACGACGGCGCAGGCGCTTGTGCAAGCGTAGCTTCGGCAATCGCGCGGCAAGATTACACGCGCGCAAAAAAGACCCCGCTTGCGCGGGGCCGAGCGTTGGAGTCGGACAGCGTTCGCCTGTCCTGTTCCGGATTCGCGGGGAGCGATTACAGCCGCACTGGAAATCAGCTAACCAGCGTGCCGATCGGTGCGCCGCGCATGATGCGCATCAAATCGCCTTCGCGGCGCATGTCATAGATGCGCAGCGGGATCTTGTGGTCGCGGCACAGGGCGATGGCGGCGGTGTCCATCACGGCGAGCTTGCGTTCGATCACCTGGTCGTAAGTAAGATGCTCGAAGCGTTGTGCGTTCTTGTCTTTTTTCGGGTCAGCGCTGTACACGCCGTCGACCTTGGTCGCCTTGAGCAGCAGGTCGGCGCCGATCTCGATCGCGCGCAGCGCGGCGGCCGAATCCGTGGTGAAAAACGGGTTTCCGGTGCCGGCGGCGAAAATCGTGATGCGGCCTTTTTCCAGGTGCCGGATCGCGCGGCGGCGGATGAAGTCCTCGCATACTTCGTTGATCTTGATCGCGCTCATCACGCGCGCGCGGCCGCCGAGTTTTTCGATCGCGTCCTGCAGGGCGAGGGAATTCATCACGGTCGCGAGCATGCCCATGTGGTCGCCGGTGACGCGGTCCATGCCGGCGCGGGCCAGGCCCTCGCCGCGGAAAATATTGCCGCCGCCGATCACGATCGCGACTTCGACCCCGGCGCGCTGCACGTCCAGCGCCTCGCGCGCCAGGCGCGTCAGCACTTT
>JAICYA010000190.1 GCA_025934455.1 Rudaea sp. | reverse complement strand
TTTCGGCGGCAGCAACTTCGCTTCGGCGCGATCCAGGAAATCTTCCGGCTTCGGGTTGGCGATGGGAGCGGTGGATTTTTCCGGAACCGGGCTGGCGGCCGGCGCCGCGATCGCAGCGACCGACGGGGCGGCAACGGGTTTTGTCCCGGCTGCGGATTCCTTGGCTGCCGGCGCGGGTGGCGGTGCCACGGCCGCAGTGGCCACCGGAGAAGGTGGCGGATTTGTCGGCGCGGGCGCTAGATTCGGCGGCGGCGGGGTCGCGGGATTGCCGGGTGCGGCAGGCGGAACCGGCAGCGCGGCCGTGGCGGATTCTTCCGGCAACGGCGGAGCCGATTCGGGAGCCGGCAGGAAGGCGAGCCGGAACATGATTGGCGGCTTGTCCTGATAGCGCGCCGTGACATTGAGCTGGCGCAGCAGGTCCTCGCGCGAGGTCGTGTCCCAGGCGCTCACCGAAAACACGGCGTTCGGAAGACTCAGCAGGCGCAGGCTGCCGCCGTGCGCGGCCAGACTGCGGTACATCTGCATGACCTCGTCCACGGGTTGGATGCGGGCCTTGAGCAACAGCGCCTGCACCGCGGCAATGTGCCGGTCGGAAAATTGCTGCGTGTCCAGGTCCACGCGTTTCGCGCAATAGGCGTCACGGCGTTGCATGAAGCCGTGATCGGTGTAAGTTGCCGAAAGCAGGTCGAAGTGTGCGGTGTCCAAGAATTTCGGCTGCATCAGCTTGGCCGGATCGAAGCGGCTCAGATCCGCCTCCAGCGCCAGCGTGGCGAATCCCGGGGCGGACAGGCTCAGCGTGGCGGCGAGCGTGTGCTGGTTGGCGTCGTAGCGGTACTCGAAGCGCTGGCGCGATGGCGTCGTCGGATCCAGCTCCATGCGCCGATAATCGCTGCTGCCCAGGCGCGATTCGCAACCGGCCGACGCAAATACATTGAAGGTTGCGGGATCGAGCCACAACGGATCGAGCCACGGTTCGGGCGGCAGGGTCAGCCCGGTCATGCCAAGGCCGAATTGCGCCGGCAGATCGTTTTCGTGCAGCAGTGCGTGTTTGAGCAGCCAGAACAACCCGGGCGAATCGAATGCCACGCTGTCCGCGCGGTAAATGCGGTGGCCGCCCTTCGGGGCCACGCTCATGCCGGTGATGGTCACGCTGCCGTCCAGCCCGGCGGCAAGTCCGGCGTACTTGATTTCGGCGTAGGGTGCGAGCGCATCGACCACGCGTTGCGCATCGTGGCCGACCGCATACCAAGCTGCGAGCTTGAGCGCTCCGGCCAGGATGATCGCGAGCAAGACGATGTTGCGCAGCCATTTCCACATGGCGTGGAGCCCGTGCGTGCGGAATAGGGAAACTTAGCCTTATTGCCCGCAATGGGCAATGCCCGGGTCAGTTCCGGGCGACGAACGCGCAAACCCGGCTGACCAGCCCGGCGTGGGCCAGCGCGCCGACATGCTCCGGCGAAGGGGCGAGCACGACGATCTGCCAGGGATTGCCGGCAGCCGGGGCGACTCCACCCGCGGCATCGAGCGCAAATTCGAAGCGTTCGAGGCCAAACCCGATGCCGCGGCCATGCGCCTTGAGCGCGGCTTCCTTGGCGCACCACAGGCGCAGGAAGGTGTCTTGCTGCAGGCTTTGCGGGAGCGCTGCGAGTGCGCTGGCCTCCACCGGCGCGAAGAAACGCCGTGCCAGTTCCGCCACGGGCCGGGTCCTGCGTCGGGTCGATTCCAGATCGACGCCGAGTGCGATCCGGCGGCTGATTCCCAGCAACAGCGCGCCGCCGGCGTGCGACAGGTTGAATTCCAGTTCCGCAGCGGCCACGCTCGGCTTGCCGTGCTCGCCGCGTTCGATGCGGACGCTTGCGCCGGACTGGCCCAGGTATGCCGCGAGCAGTGAACGCACGGGCGCCGACAGGGCGGCGTCCGGCGTCCTTTCCCATTGTGGAAAAAACCACAAATGGACTTCGTTGCCGGTCAGCGGCTGCGGCGGTGAGGCCGGCGCGAAGTCCGCCGCAGTGAGACCGGTCACTTCAGCAACCGCGTATCCACCAGGTGCCGCACGACGGATGGGTCGGCAAGCGTGGAAATGTCGCCGAGCTGGTCCGGCGCGTTTTCGGCGATCTTGCGCAAAATGCGCCGCATGATCTTGCCCGAGCGCGTCTTCGGCAGCGCGGGCGCCCAATGCAGGTGATCGGGCGTGGCGATCGGGCCGATTTCGTGGCGTACGTGCGCGACCAGCTCCTTGCGCAGTTCTTCGCTCGAATCCACGCCGGCCTTGAGCGTGACGTAGGCGTAGATGCCCTGGCCCTTGATGTCGTGCGGGAATCCGACGACGGCCGCCTCGGCGACCTTGGCGTGCGCGACCAGCGCGCTTTCCACTTCCGCGGTGCCGAGGCGATGGCCGGAGACATTGATCACGTCGTCGACGCGACCGGTGATCCAGTAGTAACCATCCTTGTCGCGACGCGCGCCGTCGCCGGTGAAATACATGCCCGGGTAGGTCTTGAAATAGGTGTCGATGAAACGCTGGTGGTCGCCGTAGACCGTGCGCATCAAGCCCGGCCATGCGCTGAGCAGGACCAGATTGCCTTCGCATTCGCCGTCGAGAATATTGCCGGTCGCATCGACGATCGCCGGCTGCACGCCGAAGAAGGGCTTCGTCGCCGAACCGGGCTTCTGGTCGATCGCGCCGGGCAGCGGAGATATCAGGATCCCGCCCGTTTCAGTCTGCCACCAGGTATCCACGATGGGGCAACGCCCATCGCCGACCACGCGCCAGTACCATTCCCAGGCTTCCGGGTTGATCGGCTCGCCGACCGAGCCCAACAGGCGCAAGGACGTACGCTTGCATTTCTTCACCGGCGCCTCGCCCTCGCGCATCAGCGCGCGGATCGCGGTCGGCGCGGTGTAGAAGATCGTTACCTGGTGCTTGTCGATGACCTGCCAGAAGCGGCTCGAGTCCGGGTAGTTCGGCACGCCCTCGAACATCAGCGAGGTGGCGCCGTTGGCAAGCGGTCCGTAGACGATGTAGCTGTGGCCGGTGACCCAGCCCACGTCGGCGGTGCACCAGTAGACATCGTCTTCGCGCAGGTCGAACACGCATTCGTGGGTGTAGGCGCAGAACACGCCGTAACCGCCGGTCGTGTGCAGCACGCCCTTGGGTTTACCCGTCGAACCCGAGGTATACAAAATGAACAAGGGGTCCTCGGCGCCCACCGGCTCCGGCGTGCATTCGGCGCTTTGCACCGCGACGAGCGCGTTCCAGTAGCGGTCGCGCGGCGCCTGCATCGGCACCGGCGCGCCTGTATGCGCGACCACGAGGACGGTCTCGATGCTGGTCGTGCCCGGGCGGGTGAGCGCCTCGTCCACGTTCTGCTTGAGCGGAATGTGCTTGCCGGCGCGCCGGCCTTCATCCGCGGTGATCACGACTTTCGATTGCGAATCGGCGATGCGCCCGGCCAGCGAGTCCGGCGAGAAGCCGCCGAACACGACGGTATGCACCGCACCGATGCGCGCGCAGGCGAGCATCGCCACCGCCGCCTCGGGAATCATCGGCAAGTAGATGCAAACGCGGTCGCCTTTGCGGATGCCGAGGTTCTTCAACAGGTTCGCAGCGCGGCAGACCTGTTCGTGCAACTGCCGGTAGGTGATCGCGCGCGATTCGGAAGGATCGTCGCCTTCCCACAGGATCGCGGTCTTGTCGCCGCGCGTCTTCAGGTGCCGGTCCAGGCAATTCGCGGCGAGGTTCAGCTTGCCGTCGGCGTACCAGCGGATGTGCAGGTCCTTCGCGTCGAAGGAAACGTCGCGCACCTTGGTATACGGCACGATCCAGTCCAGGCGCTTGCCGATGCGGCGCCAGAATCCGTCCGCATCGCGCACCGATTCGGCGTAGAGCTTTTCGTAATCCATCGCGCCGATGCGTGCATGCGCGGCGAAGCCGGCGGGACTGGGATGCAGGGTGGCCATGGCGGCAGTCTACCGAAGGTAAAACCGCACTTTATTCCGATTCGATGGCGCGGGAAACCCGCGCCGGGCGGCGTTCGCTCAGGCCGGATTCGCCGGCGGCGTGCCTGTCGGCGGCCGCTTGCGCATGCTGGCGCGCAGCGTGGCGATGTCCTTGTCGGTGAGCAGGGTCGAGTCCGGACGGCTGTTCGCCTCCACACGCGCGGCGGCGAAGGCGAAGAACGCCGCGAATACAAACACGAAGCCGAGCACGAAACCCAATCCCATCAAACCCGACGACTTCGTCGAGAACCCCAAGGCAAATCCCAGCACCGCAAGCACGAGAAGTATCCAGCGCATGACTTGTCCCCATGACGCAACCGGTGCGATGCTGCCACAGCGCGGCCATGGAAGCGAGCGACCGCCGTCAAGCCGCGGCGTGGAGCCGATGGGCGGCATTCAGGCAACGCGCGTAGTATCGTCGCGCCGCGTGCATCGTTTGGAGAGGACGATGGAAAACCTGCAATCCCTGGCGCTCGCGGCGGGCCTGGCCTGGGCCAGCGGCATCCGCCTGTACGCGGCCATCTTCATTGTTGGCCTGCTAGGACGCCTGGGTTATGTGCACCTGCCCGAACACCTGCAACTGCTCGAGCACAACTGGGTGCTTGGTGCCTCCGGCTTCATGCTTGTGGTCGAGTTCCTGGCCGACAAGGTTCCGGCCGTTGATTCGGCCTGGGATGCGATCCACACCTTCATCCGCATTCCGATCGGCGCCATGCTCGCCTGGGG
>JAICYA010000267.1 GCA_025934455.1 Rudaea sp. | reverse complement strand
GACCACAGCTCGTAACCCGTCACCGCGCTGACCAGCTCCACGCTGATCCGCACTTCGCCGCCCTCGCGGGCGATGCTGCCGTGCAGGATGTTCGCGACATTCAGCTTCTCACCGACGGCGCGCGCCGTGAGTGCGGAGTCCCGCAGCGTGGAGGCGGTTTCCCACGCGATCACGCGCAGGGCCGGGTTCTGGCCCAAGGCGCCGGTGAGTTCCTCGGTAATGCCGTCGCTGAAATACTGCTGTTTCGGGTCGCCGCTCAAGTTCTTGAACGGAAGCACGACCAAGGTGTCTTTGGGCGGATTGAACGGATTGGTATTCGTCACGGCGCTCACCGCGCCAGCCGGTTCGCGTTTAATCAGATAGCCGGAAGCAAGCAGAACCACCGCCACGATCAGCACGCCGATGATCGCGAAATCCAGCCTGCGTGCGGTCGAGTGACGGCTGGGAGCATCTTCTGCGACTTCCGACTCGCGCTTGATGCCGCCGGGTGTGAACTCGTAGAACCACGCGAAGGCGATCCAGAGCGGAAAGCCGATGATCGCCGCGATCAAAAACCAGCGGGTGGCGTAATCCGGCAGGCCGATCGCCGGCGACAGTTGCGAAACCCCTTGGGAAATCGCCCATACCGCACCGGCGTACAGCACGGCGGCGCGCGGCACGTTGCGACGTTTGAGTTCGGCGAAGAATCCCGGATTGGTCATGCCACCGACTCCCTATGATTTGCACGACCGGCAACGTGAGCGCACCGCGCAGGAGTCGATCATAGCGCAGTGCGGGAATCAGGCTCGACCCGAAAATTCTCCAGTGAGCGTGCTGACCAGGATTTTCTCGCCGGTCGTGATGTATTCCGGCACCTGGATCTCGATGCCGGTGCTGAGCGTGGCCGGCTTGGGGCGCTTGGTGGCGCTGGCGCCCTTGAGTTCGGGTGCGGTTTCGACGACTTCCAGAGTGACCGACGTTGGCAGTTGCAGTGCTACCGGCGCGCCTTCGATCAGTTGCACATAGCAGCCTTCCAGCCCGTCGGCGATGAAGCCCGCGGCGTCGCCGATCGCATCCGCGCCAAGCGTGTACTGCGTGTAGTTCTCGGCATCCATGAACACGAAGGCATCGCCATCCCTGTACGAATAGTTCGCCGCACGTCGCTCCAGTTCGGTTTCCTTCAGCTCATCTTCTGCGCGCAGTGAAAGATCGAATTTCTGCGCGCCGGGTACGCTGTACATGATGAAGCGGAACGTGACATTGCCGCCGCGGCCCTGCGGCGAGCTGCGTTCGATGTCGCGCACCTGCCAGACCCGGCCGTTGTGCTCGACGACATTGCCCTTCTTGATTTCGGAGGCTTTCATTTCGGCGCCAACCGGATCGCGCCGTCGACGCGGATGACGCTGCCGTTCATGTAGCGGTTTTGCAGGATGAACGCGACCGTATCGGCGAATTCTTCCGCGGTGCCCAGGCGCGACGGGTACGGGACTTGCGCACAAAGGGAATCGTATACATTTTGCGGCATGCCATCGACCATCGGCGTGTGGAACACGCCCGGCGCCACCGTCATCACGCGTACGCCGATGCGCGCGAACTCGCGAGCCATCGGCAGGGTCATGCCGATCACGCCGCCTTTCGAGGCGGAATACGCGGCTTGGCCGATCTGGCCTTCGTAGGCGGCGATCGACGCGGTATTCACGATCACGCCGCGTTCGCCGTCGGCGCCCGCTGCGTTGTGCTGCATCACATCGGCGGCGGACTTGGCGACGTTGAAGCTGCCGATAAGGTTCACCAGCACCGTGGTCTGGAAAGTCTTGAGCGGCATCGGGCCTTCCTTGCCGAGCACGCGCCCGGCGCCAAGGATGCCGGCGCAACTGATCGCCGCGTTCAGTCCGCCCATGCGTTCGGCAGCCTGCTTGACCGCTGCGGCGACGCCATCCTCGCTGGTCACGTCCACGCGTTGGTAGCTCGCTCGCGCACCCAACTCAGCGACTGCCGCCGCGCCCTTTTCGTCGTTGATGTCGAGCAGGGCGACGCTGCCGCCGTGCGCGATCAAGTGCTTGGCGACGGCGAAGCCGAGGCCGGAAACGCCGCCGCTGACGACGGCCTTGCTGTGATCCAGTTGCATGGGACTCACCCTGATTGCGAGGACGTGCATTCTACTCGTGCGGTGGATTGTGCTGAAGACTTGCCGATACCGGCGCTTAGATCCGGGCCAATGCTTAGTGCGCTCGGTAAACAGTTGGCACGTCATGGAAAGCATGCGAACATGTACGTGCTTCTGGGGATTCTGGGGACAATCTATGGGAACTCGTCGAGTCATTCGACGCAGCTTGCTGCGTGCCGTGATTGCCATCGTGATCGTGGCGTTCGCTGTTCCTGTAGACGTTTTCGCGCAGACGGTTTCGATCGACGCAGGCGCACACTGGCAAATCGGCGACGCCGTGGTCGATATGGACTGCGCCGCGCTCAACGTGGCCGGGACACTCGATGCGCAAAATGGCGAGGTCGACGGTATCGGCGATCTGGATATTGCCGGCGCACTGTCGGCGGCAACCGCAACATTCGAAGTCGGCGGCAACTGGAACAACCACGGCGCATTTGCCGCCGGTGCCGGAACTGTACGCTTCAGCGACCGCTGTGGCGCAGCGCAGGCGACAATCGGCGGGGCCAGTACTTTCGCGAACCTGATTGTCGAGAGTGCTGCTGGCAAGGCGTATCGCTTTCCAGCCGGCTTGACCCAAACCGTCGCACAGTCGCTGCATCTTGCCGGCGCTTCCGGCCAACTACTGCCGATCCGCAGCACGCAATCGGGTGTTCGTGCCAGCCTGGCCCTGAGTCAGGCGGGTGGCCAACAGATCGCCTGGGTCGATGTCGCGGACATGGAGGCGCCAGCGGGTTCGGCGTGGCTGGCGCCGGGGCTGGCGGCGACATTTCACTCAGTCGATTCCGGTAACAACGTGCGCTGGTTTGTGCTCGCGCCGCAGGCTGCGACCATACCTGCTCCAGCTACATCGCCGTGGGCGCTCTTCGCCCTTGCGCTTGCGTTGGGCCTGCTCGGCAGGCGCCGACTGTGGCGGTACTAATTCACCTGTCTCACATCTTTCGTGGCGGACGCACCGTGCGCACTGCCGCTCCATCCATTCATCGTCACCGCAGGGGCATTCAAATGATCAGCAACGGAACTTCCGATATTCGCATCCGCCCGCATATCCTCGCTGCCAGTCTATTGTTGGCGTTGTCATTTCAGACAAACGCGCAGGTCGTGGTAACGCCGAAATCCGGATCGAGTTTCGAGGTGCACGCCCAAGACGGAACCGCCGTGCTCAAGGCCGAGGAAGCCGGCCGCGTTTTGGTGCCAGGGTTGTCTGCTGCCGCGGACGGCGATACGGTATTGTGCTTTGGCGCGATCACGGGTGCACTCGGGCCATGCGCAGCAGGAACGGTGGTTGGCACTGCGGGTCCGGCAGGTCCAGCGGGTCCGGCAGGTCCAGCGGGTCCGGCAGGTCCGGCAGGTCCGGCAGGTCCAGCGGGTCCGGCAGGTCCAGCGGGTCCGGCAGGTCCAGCGGGTCCGGCAGGTCCAGCGGGTCCGGCAGGTCCGACAGGCCCGGCTGGTTCGACCGCCAG
>JAICYA010000300.1 GCA_025934455.1 Rudaea sp. | reverse complement strand
GGATCCGGATGCGGACGCAGTCGCAGCGTTCGCGGCAAGCCACGCCAAGGCGATCGAATTCCACGAATACCTGCAATGGCAGGCGGCGCAGCAACTGGACCTCGTGAATCGCACGGCCCGGGAATGCGACATGAGCATCGGCCTGTATGCCGACCTCGCGGTCGGAGCCGATCCGACCGGCGCCGAATGCTGGAGCGGTCAGGCGTTTCTTGCCCGCGGCGCGACGATCGGCGCGCCGCCGGACCCGCTGAACCTGTTCGGCCAAAACTGGGGCCTGCCGCCGGTCGATCCGTTCGCGCTTGCCGACGCACGCTACACGCCGCTCACGGACCTCTGGCACAGCAACATGCGAGGCGGTGCCCTTCGGATCGATCACATCCTCGGCCTGGTGCGACTCTTCTGGATTCCCGCGGGTGTTCCTGCGGCCGAAGGCGCCTATGTACGCTATCCCTGGCACGAGTTGCTGGGCCTGCTTGCCGCGCAAAGCCAACGCAGCCGTTGCATGGTGATCGGCGAGGATCTCGGCACGGTGCCCGAGGGCCTGCGCGAAGCGATGCGCGACACGGGTCTCCTCTCGTACCGGCTGTTGTATTTCGAGCAGCACGACGGTCGCTTCCGTACGCCGGACGAATATCCCGCCGACGCGCTGGTTGCGGCCGGCACCCACGACCTTCCGTCACTCGCGATGTGGTGGGATGGCCAAGACATCGATCTGCGGGAGCGGTTGGGCCTGTGGCCGAACGATGCGATGCGCCAAGCCGAGCTCGAACAGCGACAGCATGCGCGCGCCGCGCTGACGGCTGCGCTGCGGCAGGAAGGATTCCACGATGGCGAGGTCCCCAGCGAGGCGCCTGTCGAAGCGATCCATGCCTTCCTCGCGCGTACGCCCTGCAAATTGCTGATGGTGCAACTGGAGGACGTGCTGGATTTGGCCATGCAGGTCAACCTTCCCGGCACCGTGGACGAACATCCCAATTGGCGGCAGCGGCTTCCGTGCACGATCGCGGAGGCACTGGCCGATCCGCGCATGCAACGCATTGCAGCCGTGATCAATGAAAGCGGTCGAAGCGACCGACCTGATGACGAATCCAGGAACTTGTTCGTAAATGGCCGTTCGCACCGAGCGTAGGTTCCACCCGCAAAAAGCGCGGCACTCCTCTTGTAGGTTGGCGCTGACCCCGGGCTCGACCCCGGGGGAAGCCCAATGGTTTTCGAGGGCTGTTGGGCTTCTCCCGGAACAAGTCCGGGATCAGCCCAACCTACCGGTCGGGTAACCCCGGAATGACAACATGTCTTTGGTGGGATTCGCCACTCCAGGAAAGCAGATGACCCCGGCCCCACCAAACCGCTCTTGTAGGTTGGCGCTGAGCGCAGCGAAGCCCAACGGTTTCCGACGGCGGTCGGGCAGCCCCGGAATGACAACATGCCTTTAGTGGGATTCGCCACTCCAGGAAAACCGATGATCCCGCGCGCCACCTATCGCCTCCAATTCAACCGCGCGCTCACCTTCGCGGACGCGGCGGCGCTTGTGCCGTACCTGGCCGAGCTCGGCATCAGCCACCTGTATGCCTCGCCGTGGCTCAAGGCGCGCGCGGACAGCGAGCACGGCTACGACATCATCGACCACGCCGCGTTCAATCCGGAATTGGGTGGCGAAGCAGGTTTCGAAAACTTGCACACGGCGCTGAGAGCACACGGGCTCGGCCAGATCCTCGACTTCGTGCCCAACCACATGGGTATCGCCCAAGCCGACAACGCGTGGTGGCTGGACGTGCTCGAATGGGGCCGCGCGTCGCCCTACGCCGACTGGTTCGACATCGACTGGATGCCCGCCGATCGCGCCTTGCACAACAAGGTGCTGCTTCCCTTCCTCGGCGACCACTACGGTGCGGTGCTCGAGCGCGGCGAACTCGAACCGCGCTTCGATCCGGCAAGCGGCACCTTCAGCGTCTGGTATTTCGGCCATCGCTTTCCGCTGGCGCCCCACACCTGTGCGGTGCCGATCCGCGCCGCCGCGACCGGCGATGCCGCCGACCCGCCGATCCTCGAAATGCTCGCCCAAGCCGCGGAACAATTGCGCATCCGGGCCGGCACCACGGCGCGAGGCGCTGCGCGGGTACGCGAGCAGGTCGCGGCGTTCCAGGCGCGGCTGGCCTCCGAAGCATCCCTGCACGCGGCGCTGCAACACGGCGCGGCGGCGCTGGCGGTGCAACCGGATCTGCCCTCGACGGTACGATCCCTGCACCTCCTGCTGGAGCGTCAGGCGTACCGGCTCGCCTACTGGCGTGTGGCGTCCGACGAGATCAATTACCGGCGCTTCTTCGACATCAACGCCCTGGCCGGACTGCGCGTGGAAAATCCGCGCGTGTTCGAGCGCATCCATGTGCTGGTCGCGCGACTGCTGGAGGAAGGCAAGCTCGATGGCCTGCGCATCGATCACCTGGATGGCCTGTTCGATCCCGCGCAATACTGCCGCCGGTTGCGGCGGCTGGTGCGGCGGCCGTTCTATCTCGTCGTCGAAAAAATCCTGGCGCGCCACGAGCAACTGCGCACGGACTGGCCGGTCGAGGGCACCACCGGATACGACTTCCTGAACCAGGTGAACGGACTGCTGGTCGACGCGCGCAGCGAGGCCGTGCTGACCCGTGCGTACCAACGCTTCACGCGCGACTCCCGCGACTTCGACGAACTCCTGTACGCGGCGAAGAAGCAGATCGTGGGCAAC
This sequence comes from Rudaea sp., assembly GCA_025934455.1. The sequence continues at coordinate 503 of JAICYA010000300.1, read as the reverse complement.
CGGCTCATCGGCGAGTTGCACGTGCTGGCGCGCCAGCTCCGTCGCATTGCGCGCCGGCACCTGCACACCCGCGACTACACGCTGCAGGGCCTGACGCAGGCGCTTGCCGAAGTGGTCGCCGCGTTTCCCGTCTATCGGACGTACGTGGATGCGCGCGGCGCCCATCCGGACGACCGGCGCGACATCGCGTGGGCGGTGGCGCAGGCGCGCAAGCGTTGGGACCGGCCGGGCGGCGAGGTCTTCGATTTCATCGAGGCCGTGCTGACGGCCGACTACGCCGGCGCCGGCCTTGCACATGTCCGCGTGCTCCGCTTCGCAATGAAGGTCCAGCAGTACACGAGTCCGGTGATGGCGAAAGGATTCGAGGACACCGCGATGTATCGCTACCACCGGCTGGTGTGCCTCAACGATGTCGGCGGCGACCCGCGCCAGTTCGGCATGTCGGTGGCGGCCTTTCATCACGCCAACCAGCAACGGGCGCGGCAATGGCCGCATGCGATGCT
>JAICYA010000436.1 GCA_025934455.1 Rudaea sp. | reverse complement strand
GGCGACCAGCCGCGGCACGTCCTGCGCGATCCAGCGTCGCGGCGTGTACACGCGCCGGTACAGCAGCACGCGATTGCGCATCATGTAAAACAGCCGCCGCGGCGTGTGCACCACGATGCCGCGTGGCATACCCGGAACGCGATGGCGGGTGGCGCCGTGGTGATGCAGCATTTGTGCGCCGCACGCCCCGAACAACACATAGCCATTGGACACCGCGCGGAAACACCACTCCAGATCTACGTTGTCGATGAACAGGCGTTCATCCATGTCGCCGATCCGGTCCAGCACATCGAGGGGAATCAGCGAACCCGAAGTGATCAGAAAGTCGCAGGCCACGGCGTCGCACGCGCCGTTGCAATGCAGTTGCCGATTGACGGGAAACCGGATTCGCACGAATGGCGCGTCCACGCCTTCGCGTGGATCGAGGAAGCGCGTTCCCACCGCCGCCACCCGCGCATGCTGTGACTGACGATCCAGCGCGGCCCTGAGCGCAGCGACCATGCCGGGTTCGGGCACGCTGTCCTGGTCCATCAGCAGGACGTGCGTCACGCCGGGTTTCCCGCGTGCGCGCGTGATGCCGGCGTTCAATGCCGCCGCAAGGCCGATGTTTTCCGTCAACGACAGCAATTCGACCTGCGGATACATCGCGCACAATGCGCGTACCGACGTTCCCGGCGTGGCGTTGTCCACCACCATGATGCAATCCGCCTGGACCTGCAATGCGTCGAACTGCGCCGCCAGCAGCGCCGCGTCCGGATGATAGGTGACGACCACCGCGCAAACGCCGCATGCGCGCGCCGATGCCGCCGTGGGCTGCTCAGTCATGCTGCACCCGAGCCGGCGTGGAAGGGGGCGCCTTCAATCCTTGCCGTCCCGTTTCAACGAATGCGCGAAGCGCTTCGCCTGCAACTGCAGCCGGTGTCGCAGTCGCCGCACCTTGTCGGTCTCGAATGTCTCCGCGGGGCGCTCGACGAAGTTGGTCATTTCCGATTTGCCGAAACGGAGGTCCGCCACGGGCCGGGTGGGGGTGTAGTAATAGAGCGCGATGGATTTCCGGAACACGCCCTCTGGACACTCCAGCGGATCGGGATGGCCGTGGTAGGAAATGTCGTTGGTTTCGAACAGCAGCGCGTGGCCGATGCGCGGCGGCAACGAGAAAATCCGCTCGCGTGCGTCGGCGCTCCATAGCTCTATGTTGCCGTTCCACGCCTCCTGCCAATCCTCGTTGAGATACACCAGCAGATTGAGCCGCCGGTACATCGACAGGCCGCGGTGCCAATTGAAATCCGTGTGCAGCTTGAGATAGCCGCCGCGGCCGATCGCGTGGATGCCGCCACCGCGCAATTCCGGATCGGGGTGCAGGTTCTCGATGCCGGTGATCTCGGATAGCACGTGCAGAAACGGCGGCGCGTTCAGGCCGGTGACGAAGGCGCGCGCGTGCTCCGGCATCTCGTCGAGCACCGACAACCGATGCTTGCGATACGACGCATAGATGTTTTCTTCCTGCGGATAGCACGCCAGGTTCGCTTCGACTTCTCGCGCGACCTGCAGTACGGTCGCCGCATCGAACAGACTGCCGACGGCTGCATAGCCGTAAGGCTTGCGGCTTCTGAACTCGCTGGCGATTTGCCGCACCGTCACGGGCGCGATGTGCATATCCATGTGTTCGTCGTACCGCCGGCGCAGCGCGTGAAAAACCACGCGCATTGTACGCGCGGCGCGCTCAGCGCCGCGTTTCCCAACATTCCGGATCGGGCCGGAACGGTCGTGGATGCACGCCGAGCAGCCGCTCCAGTTCGCCGTTGTCCGCGACCAGGTCCTGCTGCAGGCGCGTCAATGCCCCGCGCGCCGGCGGGGCCAGGCGCGCGCCGAGCCGGATCAACGACGCGGAAACATGCAGCGGCAACGTT
>JAICYA010000002.1 GCA_025934455.1 Rudaea sp. | reverse complement strand
GGCGTACGCCGCGAGGGCGTCACCGAAGCGGCCGGCAAACTGCAGCGCGCGGGCGTGATCAAATACAACCGCGGCCGGATTCGGGTTCTGGATCGGCCGCGTCTGGAAGGCATGGCGTGCGAGTGTTACGAGGTGGTCAGAAAGGAATTCGCGCGCCTGCTCCAGTAACGCGGCATATCCCGCCATCGATCTGCGGCGGTGCATGTGCCCCGCTCCGCTATGTGGGTTGACAGACAGACGACAGACGCCCTTCGCCACACACTTGCCGGGTTCGACTGCAGAGAATGCCATGCCCGTGCAGCGCGCCGTCGCCGCCAATCAGTTGCTTGCCGCGCTGCCCGCCGCGGTGCGCGAGCCTCTTCTCGCCGATTGCACCCGCGTCGATCTCGTCCTTGGCAGCGTTCTCTACGACGAGGGCGAGCGCATGCGTCACGTTTATTTTCCGATCGACAGCTTCATCTCCATGCTCAAGACGATCGATGGCCATTCCACGCTTGAGGTCGGCATGATCGGCAGCGAAGGCATGTGCGGATACAGCGCGGTTCTGGGACAGGATTGCGCGCCACTGCACGCCCTGACGCAGGGCGCCGGCTCGGCTTGGCGCATGAAGATCGCCACATTTCGACGCCGGCTGAATGACACGCCAGTGCTGCGCCGGCATTTGCATCGCTACGTGGATGTGCTGCTGCGCCAGCTCGCCCAAACCGCCGCCTGCACGCGCTTCCATGTCGTGGAGGAACGGCTCGCACGCTGGCTGCTGATGACCCGGGACCGCGCCCATGCGGATTCGTTCGACGTGACCCAAGAATTTCTCGCCTTCATGCTCGGCGTGCGCCGCGTCGGCGTTACTTCCGCCGCGGGGGTCCTGCAGTCGCGCAAGCTGATCCGCTACAGGCGCGGCAGCCTGACGATTCTCGATCGTGCACGCCTCGAAGCGGCGGCATGCACATGCTATCGATCCGATCTCGAAATTTACCGACGCGGCATGGCCGGCGTGCGCAAGACGTAGTCATTATGCTGCTGTAAAGCGTATGTAAAACGTCGGTCCATCGTCGGGTGCGTGGCGCGGAATTTTTCGTTTTCGCGCAGAGCCGTCTTCAGCGCCGCGTCCGCGTCTTGTTTTCGGCCGAGCGTGCCGGTCGTCGACCTTCGGGCGTTATCGCATCGTGCCGATCTGCCGAATCCTTGCTTTTCTCATGGCCGTTGCCTTTTGCGGCATCGCCGCGCCCCCCGCTAGCCGGCGCGTATTCAGCGCTGCGGCTGGGAACCGGGTGATGGGTGGTGTGCTGATCTGATTGCATGATTTCGTTCTCGGGATCGGTTGAGTCGCGGGGTGGCGGAAATCCGAAGGCCGCCGCCGTGGCGTAATCCTGCTCCGCTTTGCCGCCGCACTCCGTACGTTGTCGCACACCCCCACGGTGATCATGATCGCTACGTGCGCCGCAACCAGTGTGCGACACCGTACATACGTGGCGATCGGGTTGTTCGACCATGCAGATCACGCCCGCTGATCGCTGTAGGCGCGAGGCGAGCTTCTCGTGATTGCCGAATACATACGAAGCAAATGGAATGCGACTCGCGGGCCGCAGTCGGGACAACCGCCAGACAGCATCGAACCGCCTTTGCGATCGGAGTTGTACAGCGCCGATCAGCTGGAACATCATGGCGAATTGCTTGCCGGTCTGCATCGCGATTCACGTGCGCGCGGTGCAGATCGCCTGCTGCCGCGCCTGGCCGGCAACGAACGGATATTGATCCAGACAAGCAAGCTGCTTACGGCGGCGATCGAAGCCGAACGCCGCATTCCGCCGGCCGGCGAATGGCTGCTGGATAACTTCCACCTGGTGCTGGAACAGATTCGCATCGCCCGGCTGCACCTGCCCAAAAGCTACAGCTGGGAGTTGCGACGCTTGACGGCAGGTCCCTCGGCAGGCTTCCCGCGTGTCTACGACATTGCATTGGAAGCGATGTCACATGGCGACGGACACATCGATTTGGAAAGCCTGATCCGCTTTGTCGCGGCGTATCAACGTTCCACGGCGTTGACTTTGGGCGAGCTGTGGGCCGTTCCGATCATGTTGTGCCTGGCCTTGATCGAAAACCTGCGCCGTGTCGCCGTCCGACTGATAGTGGACCAGACCGACCGCAACCTCGCCGATTACTGGGCGACCCGGATTGCCGAGATCGCGGAAATGGACGGCAAGAGCCTGATTCTGGTCGTCGCCGACATGGCGCGCTCGAAACCGCCGATGCGCAGCGCATTCGTCGCCGAATTCACGCGTCTCTTGCAAGGCCAGCAGCACATAAAGTCTCTGCCACTGACCTGGATAGACCAATCCCTGGTCGAGTCTGGCCTGACCACCGAGCAACTGGTCCAGGCGGAAAACCAGCAGCAGGCCGCCGATCAGTTGTCGGTCGACAACAGTATCGGCAGCCTGCGTTTGCTTGCCAAAATCGACTGGCGCGAATTCGTCGAATCGATGAGCGTGACCGAGCGGATTCTGCGCAGCGATCCGGCCGGCATTTACCCGAAAATGGATTTCGCGACACGTGACCGTTACCGGCACGCAGTCGAGGGTCTGGCCAAAAAGAGCCGGCTGAGTGAAACGGAAGTTGCCCAGAGAGCCGTTGATTTGGCGCTCCAAGCCGCCGCGGCAAACGGCGGTGATCGCAGCGCCCATGTCGGCTACTACCTGATCGATGCCGGTCGCGCACAACTTGAGCGCGCCGCGCAGGTGCGTTTCCCGGCGCTGGGTCATTTTCGTGATTTGCGGCCGCGTGTTTTCCTGTATTTGGGTTCGATCGTGTTGATCACCGCCGCCTTCACCGCGATTGCGCTGGTCAAGGCGCACTGGGACGCAGTGCACGGCTGGTCGATCGTGTCGATCGCAGTGCTCGCTGCGCTATGCGCCAGCCAGTTGGCGGTCGCGGTCGTCAACCGGCTCGGCGGCATTCTGATCGCGCCGCGCCTGCTGCCGCGCATGGATTTTTCCGACGGCATTGCGGCATCGGCGCGAACCCTGGTCGTAGTCCCGGCAATGTTGAGCAGCGGCTCCTCGATAGACGCCTTGATCGAAGCGCTCGAAATCCGCTTTCTTGCGAATCGTGATGCCTGCGCGCACTTCGGCCTGCTGACCGATTTCGACGATGCGTCCGCGGAAACGATGGCCGACGACGACGCGTTGTTGCAGGCAGCCGTGTGCGCAATCGAGCGCCTGAACGAGCAGCATCGCAATGCCGATGGATCGACCTGCTTCTTTTTGTTCCATCGGCCGCGCCTCTGGAACGCGCAGGAACGCCGGTGGATGGGGCACGAGCGCAAGCGCGGCAAGCTCGGCGATTTGAATGCGCTGCTGCGCGGCGCGGCACCCGCCAAGAGCTTCTCGCAGGTGACGGGTGATATCGACGCATTGGCGGCGATCAAATACGTCATCACCCTGGATTCCGACACGCGCCTGCCGCGCGATGCAGCGCGACGAATGGCTGCGACCATGGCGCATCCGCTCAATCGCGCGCACTACGATGCGGCGCAGGAGCGCGTCGTCGCCGGCTACGGCATTCTGCAGCCGCGCGTGATGGCCACCCTGTCCAGCACACAGCGTTCGCGCTATGCGCAGTTGTACGCCGGCGACGGCGGAATCGATCCGTACACGCGCGTCGTGTCGGATACTTACCAGGATCTTTTCGGCGAAGGCTCGTTCACCGGCAAGGGCATTTACGACGTCGACGCGTTCGAGCTCGCGCTCAAGGCGCGCCTGCCCGAAAACCGCATACTCAGTCACGACCTGCTCGAAGGTTGCTACGCCCGCTCGGGATTGGCGAGCGATGTCGAACTGTACGAGGACTATCCGTCGAGCTACCGCGCGGATGCGCGCCGCCGCCGCCGCTGGATTCGCGGCGACTGGCAGATCGCGCGCTGGTTGTTGCCGCGCGTAGGCGGAATGCAGGCAGGCCGCACGAAGAACCCGCTCTCGGCGCTGTCGCGCTGGAAAGTACTCGACAATCTGCGTCGCAGTCTGGTGCCGATCGCGTCCACCCTGCTGCTTCTGCTCGGCTGGATTGCACTGCCGGCCCCCGGATTCTGGACGCTGGTGGTCCTCGGCGTGACCTTGATTCCCGTTCTGGCGAACAGTTTGCTCGACCTGGCACGAAAACCGGAAGAGTCGCCGCTCATGCAGCATCTGGGCGCATCGCTGCGCGGCATGGGCGCGTCGTTTGCTAGCGGTGCATTCGCCGTTGCCTGTCTGGCTTACGAAGCGTATTCCAATCTGGACGCGATTCTGCGTACGGGCGTGCGCATGTTCATCACGCGGCGCAATCTGCTGCAGTGGACTGCGTCCAGCGCGGCCGATGCCCGGTCGCGCCCATCGATAGCCGGCTCGTTCCGCGCCATGTGGTTTTCGCCCGCGCTGGCAATCGCGACGGGGCTGTATCTGGCGTATGCGCGACCGCTCGCGCTGATCTTCGCCGCACCCTTTGTGTTGCTCTGGTGCGTCGCGCCGCTCATCGAATGGTGGCTGGGGCAGCCGATCAAAAGACCTACTGTCGCGCTAAAAGCGGACGAGACGGATTTTCTGCGCCGGCTGGCGCGCCGCACCTGGGCCTATTTCGACGAACTTGTCACAGCAGGCGATCACTGGCTGCCGCCGGACAATCTGCAGGAGCAACCGGTGGCAGTCATCGCGCATCGCACCTCACCGACCAATATCGGACTGGCGTTGTTGGCCAATCTGTCCGCCTACGATTTCGGCTATCTGGGCATGGGCACGCTCCTCGAACGTTGCGGCCACACGCTCGATTCGATGCGGGAACTGGAACGCGAGCGCGGCCACTTCTACAACTGGTACGACACGCAGTCGTTGCGGCCGCTGACGCCGGTGTATGTCTCCACGGTCGACAGCGGAAATCTTTGCGCACATCTGATCACGTTGCAGGCCGGGCTGCGCGGGTTGCCGGACCAGCGCATAGCCGGCGAGCAGTTGTTCGTCGGTTTGCGCGACGCGCTTGGAATTCTGGACGAAACCCTGGCCCCCGCGCAGCGCGAAATGCTCGCACCATTCCATGATCGACTCGATCTGGCGCTGCAACGGCCGCCATTGCGGTTGCTTGGGGCGGCCCATGCGCTCGCCGACCTGACGGCGCAGGCCGTGGCGATCGCCGACAGCCTCGACGCGGCGGCCGCAGACGATGTACGCAGATGGGCAAACGCACTGCGCGATCAATGTTTGGACGCCTTGAACGAATTGAAGTACCTGCTGCCGTGGATCGATATCCTGCCGGTCCCCGCCGCGCTCGACGATTTTCTGCAGGATGCGGCGATGCCGACTCTGCGCGAACTGCCGGAATTCGCCGATGATCTGCTACGTGCGGCGGAAGATCATTTGAATGTAGCGGCGACGGATCGCGATTGGATAGCCGCGTTCAGGCTCCACCTCGCGCAGACTGGCCGTCGTGCCGTTGCGCGCATTGCCGAGATCGAAAGCCGCGCCCAGCAGACATGCCAGTTTGCACAAATGGATTTCAGCTTCCTGTACGACAAAGACTGCCGCCTGTTCACGGTCGGTTACAACGTCGGTGACGGCCGACCGGATGCCAGCTATTACGATCTGCTTGCCTCGGAAGCCCGGCTGGCGAGTTTCGTCGCGATTGCGCTTGGACAAGTGCCACAGGAAGCCTGGTTTGCGCTGGGACGTTTGCTCACCCGAAGTAGTGGCGAGCCGATACTGTTGTCCTGGGGCGGTTCGATGTTCGAGTACCTGATGCCGTTGCTGGTAATGCCGAGCTATGAGGATACGTTGCTCGATCGCACATGTATCGCCGCGGTAAAACGACAGATCGACTACGCTGCTCTAGGGCGCGTACCGTGGGGAATTTCCGAATCGAGTTACAACGCGGTCGATGCCAGCGGCATTTACCAGTACCGGTCGTTTGGCGTTCCCGGCCTGGGCCTGCGCCGCGGACTGGCCGCAGATCTCGTAGTCACGCCGCATGCCACGGCGCTGGCATTGCTGGTTGCGCCACACGAGGCAATACCCAATTTGCGTGCGCTCAAGACCCTAGGCCTGCTCGGCCGGTTCGGGTTTTTCGAGGCACTGGACTACACACCCGAGCGGCTGCGCCGAGGCGAGAAGTTCGCGGTCGTGCGCTCATTCATGGCGCACCATCAGGGCATGAGCCTGCTGGCACTCGCCGACGCCACGCTGGATCGGCCGATGCGTCGGCGCTTCGCATCGGAGCCGCTGTTCGCCGCGACATTGCAGCTGCTGCAGGAACGGGTGCCGCGGCGTGCGGCCGTCTATGCGCAAGGTACGCAATTGGCCGATGACGGCGCTGTCAGGGACGTCGCGGAAATGCCGGTACGCGTATACACCACGGCCAATACGCCTCGGCCGGGAGTGCAGATTCTGTCCAACGGCCGCTATCAGGTGATGCTGACGATTGCGGGCGGCGGCTACAGCCGCTGCAAGGAACTGAGTCTGACACGCTGGCACGAAGACAGCACCTGCGACAACTGGGGCAAATTCTGCTACATCCGCGATGTGGACAGCGGCAAGGTCTGGTCGAACACATTGCAGCCGACGCTGGCGCAAGGCACTGGTTTCGAGGCGATCTTCACCGAGCCGCACGTGGAATACCGGCGCCACGACGATGAAATTGAAACGCACACCGCCATCGCGGTCTCGCCGGAGGACGACGTCGAACTGCGCCGCGTGCGTCTGACTAATCGTTCGCCTGCGCGCAGGACCATCGAGGTGACCAGTTATGCCGAGGTCGTGCTCGAGCGCGGCGCGGCCGACGACATGCAACGCGCTTTCAGCAACCTTTTCATCGAGACCGAGATCCTGCGCCCGCGGCCGGCGATCTTGTGTCGGCGTCGGCCGCGTTCCGGCACCGAGCATTGGCCGTGGCTGCTGCACCTGATGACATTGCACGGAGCCGACAGCGTTGCCCTGTCGTTCGAGACCGACCGTCTGCGCTTCGTCGGCCGCGACAACAGCACCGCCGATCCGCAGGCGCTGCGCGAGGCGGGTGCGCTTTCGGACACGCAAGGCGCGGTGCTCGATCCAATCGTTGCGATACGGCATCGATTCGTCCTCGAACCGGAGCAGTCGGTTACCTTGGACCTGGTTACCGGCATCGGCGAAAACCGCGCGGCCTGCCTGGCGCTCGTGGAGAAATACCAGGACCTGCATCTGGGCGATCGCGTTTTCGATCTGGCCTGGACGCACAGCCAGGTGGTCCTGCGCCAGATCGATGTCAGCGATGCCGAGGCGCAGGTCTATGGCCGCGTTGCCGGTCACCTGCTGTATGCAAATGTCTCCATGCGCGCCGATCCGAAGCTGATCGCAAGCAATCGACGCGGTCAATCCGGTTTGTGGGGCCACGCGATTTCCGGAGACTTGCCGATCGTGCTGCTGCAGATAAAGGATCGGGCGAACATCGAACTGGTGCGGCAGCTCGTCAAGGCGCATGCCTATTGGCGCCTGAAGGGTCTCGCCATCGACCTGGTGATATGGAACGAAGATCATGGCGGCTACCGGCAGGCGCTGCAGGAGCAAATCCTCGGCTTCATCACTGCCGGTGCCGAAGGCGCCCTCATCGACAAACCCGGCGGCATCTTCGTGCGTCGTGCGGAGCAGATCGCCAGCGAGGATCGCATCTTGCTGCAAGCGGTGGCGCGCGTCATCGTTTCCGATACGCGCGGCAGCCTGGCCGAGCAGGTCAGGCGGCGCGACCCGGCCGAGCTTGCGATCCCGCGCTTGCGCACGAATACGTCCAAGCGTGCCGATGAACAAACGTTCGCCACGTTGCCGATGGAACTGCCAAAGCGCGATCTAATTTTCGGCAATGGCCTCGGCGGATTCAGCGCCGACGGGCGCGAATACGTCATCGTCACGAAGCGGGGCGCGACCGCGCCGGCGCCCTGGGTCAACGTGCTGGCGAATCCGGACTTCGGCAGCGTGGTCTCGCACAGCGGCAGCGCGTATACGTGGGCGGAAAACGCGCACGAGTTCCGGCTTACGCCGTGGTACAACGATCCGGTCGGCGACCCGTCCGGCGAAGCGTATTTCGTGCGCGATGAAGAAAGCGGCCGCTACTGGTCGCCGGCGCCGTGGCCGAGCTGCGGCCAGACGCCTTATGTCACTCGTCACGGATTCGGCTACAGCGTGTTCGAGCACATCGAAGACGGCATCAGCACACAACTGTGGACCTATGTCGCACTGGATGCGCCGGTCAAGTTCGCGGTCGTCAAACTGCGCAATCTGTCCAGCCGAACGCGGCGTCTATCGTTGACCGGCTACGTCGAATGGGTGCTGGGCGACCTGCGCGCGAAGTCCGCCATGCACATCGTCACCGAAATCGATGCGAACGGCGGCGCACTGTTGGCGCGCAACGCGTTCAACTTCGAGTTTGCCGATCGCGTCGTCTTTTTCGACGTCGACAACCCGCTGCGCACCATCAGCGGCGACCGCAGCGAATTCATCGGCCGCAACGGCACGCTGCAAAAACCGCTGGCCATGGCGAGTGCGCGGTTGTCGGGACGAGTCGGTGCGGCGATGGATCCGTGCGCGGCGATTCAGGTTCCGATCGAACTTTCCGCCGGACAGTCGCGCGAAGTCATTTTCCGGCTCGGTGCCGGGCACGGCATCCAGAAAACCAGTGAATTGATTTTGCGTCTGCGCACGTTCGGCACCGCGCGCGCGGCGCTCGATGCCGTTCGCGCGCACTGGCAACGCACGCTGGGCGCCGTGCAGGTGCGCACGCCGCTGCCGGGACTGGATCTGCTGGCCAACGGCTGGCTGCTGTACCAGACCATCGCCTGCCGGCTGTGGGGGCGCAGCGGTTACTACCAGTCTGGCGGCGCGTTCGGGTTCCGCGACCAGTTGCAGGATGCGATGGCGCTGGTCCACGCCGCGCCGGCATTGCTGCGCGAACATCTGTTGCGCTGCGCATCGCGCCAGTTCAAGGAAGGCGACGTACAGCACTGGTGGCATCCGCCTGCCGGGCGCGGAGTGCGCACGCGCTGCTCGGACGATTATCTGTGGTTGCCGCTGGCCGTGAGCCGTTATGTTTCGTCAACGGCGGACTTGGGCGTACTCGACGAACGTTGCGCCTTTCTCGACGGCCGACCGCTGGGCGCCGGCGAGGAGTCCTATTACGACTTGCCGACGGCCTCGAATGAGATTGCCGATCTCTACGAACACTGCGTACGCGCAATCAGACACGGCCTGAATTTCGGCGCGCACGGCTTGCCCTTGATGGGTTCCGGCGACTGGAATGACGGCATGAACAACGTCGGCAGCAAGGGAAAAGGCGAAAGCGTCTGGCTGGCATTCTTTCTTTATCACGTGCTGATGCGGTTTGCGGAAGTGGCCGATCTGCGCAGTGACGGCGCGTTCGCCGACCTGTGCCGAAGCGAATCGGCAAAGCTGCGCGACCATATTCAACAACACGGTTGGGATGGCGACTGGTATCGCCGCGCCTACTTCGACGACGGCACGCCGCTGGGCTCATCCGCGAACCCCGAATGCCGCATCGATTCGATCGCGCAGAGCTGGGCGGTGTTGTCGGGTGGCGGCAATCCGGCACGCGCGCGCGCGGCGATGAATTCCGTGGAACGGCTGCTGCTGGATCGCGAGCATGCGTTGATCAAGCTGCTCGAGCCTCCGTTCGACACATCCGATCTCGACCCCGGCTACATCAAAGGCTATGTGCCGGGCGTGCGCGAAAATGGCGGTCAATACACGCATGCGGCGGTCTGGGCAGCGATGGCGTTCGCCGCGCTCGGCGACGCGGACCGAGCTTGCGAATGGCTGGAAATGATCGATCCGATCAAGCATTCGAATTCGCCGCAGGCTGCTGCCGTTTTCAAGACCGAACCCTATGCGATCACCGGCGACGTTTACGCCGCCGAGTCGCATATCGGACGCGGCGGCTGGAGCTGGTACACCGGCTCGGCGGGCTGGATGTATCGGGCGATCGCGGAATCCGTACTCGGATTGCGGCTCGAAGCAGGCAAGTTGCACATTGTGCCGTGCATACCGAAAAGCTGGAGCGGATTCGAGGCAACCTATCGTTACCTCGACACCCCTTACGCAATCGTCGTCACGCACAACAGCGCCGCGTCGGCGTCGCTACGCTTGATGCTCGATGGCGAAGAACAACGCGAGCCAGTCGTCTGCCTGCGCAACGACGGCAACTCGCATCGCATCGAGGTTGCAATGACATTCGCCATGACCGTTTGAACTTCGCGAGTGACCGCGTGTGCGCGCCGCCGCACAGACATATGCGATCCATCGCGTTCACGCTGTCATCGTTTGTCAGCAGGATCGGCAATCATGAGCGGGAAGGCAGAAAAGGTTTACACAGAGCCGGGTGATATCGAGCGCATTTTGCGGCTTGTCGTCGCGTTGCCTGGCCAGACCCACGTCCGGATCACGATGAAAAATGGCGACATCGTTTCCGGTGCGGTAACCGAACGCCCCGCCGCGCAGCTATTGCAAAGCGCCTCCGGCGCCACCGGAATGAATGCCCGGCTACGCATGGATCACCCGACCGACCCGGATTGGACCGCGTACCTGTGGCTCGGCGACATCGAGCGCGTGGAGCGATTGATCGAAAGCTGACCGTATGCATAAGGGCCCGGAGAGATGGTAACGCGCTATGTTGGCTATCGCACGGACTCGATGACCGATGCTTGCGACACTGCGGGGTTAATTCATGACAGGAAGTGCGATGAAAACCAGGAAACAAGTTCTCGAGAAAATCCATCCAGCCGACCCGATTGTTGATGCCGGCGCGGCGAAAACAGGCGTCGCAAGGGTCAAGGTCAACAAACATCCGCAGCCGGGAAGCAGCAAATCGAGCGGGTGGGATCGTCATCGCCAGAATCATTTTCGGGCGGCGGCGGGGCGGTAATCGTTTGCGGCGCCATGCACAACACGATTCTTTGCTGAGACATCTCGCTGATGATGTCTGTGTGCGGTTGCGGGTGCGCGGCAATCGGCCATGAACGTTCGCGACGATGCGTCTGCGCAAACCGGTTCGGCCGATACGCCATCGGATGTTCGCACCATCAAGCGCGTCATCGTCGCCGTTTTGTTTTTTCTTGTGCTTGGAATCTGTTATATCGCGCAGGAAGTGCTGATTCCGTTGACGCTGGCGTTGCTGCTTTCGTTGTTGCTGTCGCCGTTGGTCACCTTGCTGCAACGTTTGCGCTTGCCACGGGCGGTCGGCAGCATTGTGGTACTGGCCGTTGTCGTGGCCGCAATTGCCGGCGGCGCAACCATGCTGGCGCAGCCGGCGCGCGACTGGATGGCGCACGCGCCGCAGACCATTCAGACTATACAGCGGCGATTCGAGAGCGTGCGCGCATCCATCCACGAAGCCCAGGCGGCGACCAAGAAGATCGAGAAACTCACTCAGTCGACCACAACGACAACGCCGACGGTCGTGACCAGCGAACCGGGCCTGCTTGCCAGCATGGCGACCAGTACACCACGAGTGCTGACGGCCATCGCGGAAGTCTTGCTGCTGGTCTATTTTTTTCTTTCGTCTGGCAATGGTTTCCTGCGGCGCATGGTGGAGGTCGCTCCCGGCATGAGCGAGAAGAAAATGGTGGTGCACATCGCGCGCGAAGTGCAGGAAGAAATGTCGCGCTATCTGTTGATGGTCAGCGCAATCAATCTGGTGCTGGGCGCGGCCACGGCGTTGGCGATGTTCTTGCTCGGCGTGCCGAATCCGCTGCTGTGGGGCGTCGTGGCTGCGGTGTTGAATTTCGCGCCCTACGTCGGCCCGGCCATGACCGGTATCGGGCTGCTGCTCGTCGGCATCACCACGTTCGATACGCTCGGCCACGCGCTCGCGGTGCCGGGCGCGTTTTTCGCGCTCGCCATTGTCGAAGGCCAATTGGTTACACCGACGATCATCGGCCGGCGGCTGTCGCTGGATCCGGCCGTGGTCTTCGTCTGGCTGCTCCTGTGGGGCTCGCTCTGGGGCATCGTCGGCATCCTGCTCGCCGGTCCCTTGATCGCGTGCTTTCGCATCGTTTGCCAGCACGTCGAGGCGCTCAAATCCGTCGGTATCCTGATCGGCGATGGATCGATCGCCGATGTTCCGGGCAAGAAATGAATTGCGCGTCAGCGCATCGTCTGGTCCGCACGCGTCACGAATGCCACGTCGATCAACTCGGCGCCGAACAGAAATACCAGGGCCGAGTAATAAACCCAGACCAGAAACACCACGACCGATCCCATCGAGCCGTAGGCGCTGCCGAAATTGCTGTGCGTGAGCACCTGGCCGATGGCAAGGTTGCCGAGCACGAACAACGCCGCGCTGATCAAGGCGCCGGCAAAGGTATCGCGCCAGCGCAGGCGCCGGTCGGGCAGATAACGGAACCATACGGCGAACAACAGCGTGGCAACGACCAGCGCAAATACATGCTTTAGCGGAAACCATGGCAAGCCCAGTCGTTGCAATGCCATGCGCAGCAAAACGTTGGCGAGCAGCGCCGCGGCGATCATCGCCAGCGTCGCTGCCAGCATGCCCAGCGCCAGCAGCCAACGGCGCAGCCATGCGCGCAGCGGATTGCCGGTTTTTGCGGGAAACTTCCAGATCGCGTTCAGCGACAACTACAGTTGCGCAAAAATCGTGGTCGCCGAGACGGCGGCGATGACCGCCGCGGCGATGCCGGCGAAACTGCCCAGCGTCAGCTGGACGCCGTTGGCAATGATGGCGGCTGCCGCCCGTTTTGCATCGTTCCCGGCCAATGCCGCGATCTGGTGCAGGATCGCCTCTTGCGCATCGCTGCCGAAGGATGAAGTCGCCCAGATGCTGAGAAGGACGAGCGGCGCGAACGACAGCACCGTGTAGAACGCCAGCGCGGCGGCGAGAGTCAGCGCGTCGTCGGCGAGAAACGCCAGTGCGGCACGCTTGACCGCGGCAATCAACGCGAACCTGGGCACGGGCGCCTGCCTACCGCGGCGCCAGTGTCGCGAGCAATTGCGTCAGCGTCGCGTAATCCACCGGCTTGACCAGATGGCCGTCGAAACCGGCTGCGACCGTCTGCTGCCGGTCTTCGTCCTGGCCCCAGCCAGTGATAGCAACCAGCACGATGTTCTTGCCCCAGGATCTGGCGCGAATCCGGCGTGCGACATCGTTGCCGTTGAGCTTGGGCAAGCCGATGTCCAGCAGCATGATATCCGGCCGGAACTTTGCTGCCTGGCTGAACGCATCCTTGCCGTCGTAGGCGATGCGGGTTTCGTTGCCGGTGAGTTGGAGCAGCATCGCCATGGAATCGGCCGCATCGCGGTTGTCGTCGACAACAAGAATACGGCGGCCTCGCAACGGCTTCGTCTTTTTTTTCGCCGTCGGCGGTACGGCCGACGCAGCGACGGTGGGCAGGCAGATGACGAATTCGCAGCCATGGCCGAGACCCTCGCTGTGCGCCTCGATGGTGCCGCCATGCGATTCGACCAGGTTTTTCGCCAGCGCCAGACCGATGCCCAGGCCGCCGGTCGAACGTTCCGTCGTCGTGTCGATTTGCGTGAACAGCGTGAAGATGCGCGGAATCTGGTCGGCGGCCAGACCGATGCCGTCGTCACGCACACGGATGACGGCGTGCTTGCCGGATTTTTCCAGGCGCAACGCGATGGTTCCGCCGGTCCGGCTGAACTTGCGTGCATTGCTGAGCAGGTTGGATATAACCTGGATCAGGCGGCTGGAATCGACGTGCGCATACAGCGGACGCGCCGGCAGCATCATTTCCAGGTTACGGTCCAGGTGCGCATATGCGCCACGAAAATCCTCAACGGCAATTTTCATCAGCACGCGCAATTCCTCATGCGCGCGACGCAATCCGATCTTGCCGCGGGTGATACGGCCGGTATCGAGCAGATCGTCGACCAGCCGCGCCATCTGGCCGGCCTGACGATCCAGTGTGCTCAATGCGGATTGCCCCACCGCCTTGTCGCCATCGACCAATTGCAGGATGCGGATGGCGTTGCGAATCGGCGCCAGCGGATTGCGCAATTCGTGCGCCAGCATGGCCAGAAACTCGTTCTTGTGCCGATCGGTTTCGGACAACTCGTTAGCGTAACGCTGCAGCGCCTCCTCGTGCTGCTTGCGCTCGGTGATGTCGAAAAAGCAGTCGATCGCGCCGATGATCTTTCCGCGCTCGTCCTCTACCGGAACGATATTGACCATCACCGTAATGCGCGAGCCGTCGAGACGCTCGATCTGCATTTCGGTATCGCGCGAGGACGCAATTTCGCCGCGCAAAACCTGCGCCATCGGAGACCGATCCGGCGGCAGAAAGGTCCCGTCGGGCAGGAACAGCTTGTAAGACCCGCAGTAGCGCGCTTCGGGCAATGGCACGCGACCCCACAGTTGCACGGCGCGGGCATTGAATTTCTGGATGGCGCCCGCGTTGTCGCACGAATACACCGCGAACGGACTGGATTCGAACAGCGCGCGAAAATGCAATTCGCTTTCGAGCAACGCTTGCGCGGCGCGTTTTTCCTGGGTGACGTCGCGCAAGATTTTCGCCGCACCGACGATCTTGCCGCTGGCGTCGTGAATCGGAGAGACGGTCAGCGAAACATCCAGCAGGCTGCCGTCCTTGCGCTGGCGTACGGTTTCGTAATACCGCACCGATTCGCCGCGCCGGATGCGTTGCAGGATTTCCGGCTCCTCATCGACGCGATCGGCAGGCATCAATAATGTCACGGACTTGCCCACGGTTTCTTTCGCACTGTAGCCGAAGATCCGCGCGGCGGCAGCGTTCCAGCTGGTGATGATGCCGTTCAAGTCCTTGCCGATGATGGCGTCGCCGGACGAGGTGACGATGGCGGCCAGATGCGCCAACGCCAACTCCGTCTGCTTGCTGGTTTCGATATCAACCAGCATCAGCACCACGCCGTCGATCTTGTTGTCCTGGGTTCGGTACGGACTCAAGCGCAGTGAATGCCAGCGTCCGCTGCGGTCGCGCACTTCGTGATCTTGCGCTTGCGCCGTTTCGATCGTCTGGATCAACTGCGCGTGCAAGTCCTGCACGCCGTCGAGGCCGAACCGGAAGTCAGTCGGCGTACGACCCACGCAGGCGGAGTCCAGCTCGAGCAGCTTCTGCGCCAGCGGCGTGAGCCGGCGAATGCGCAAGTCCGGACCGAAAATGACGATCGGCATCTGCACGCTGTTGAGCACGTTGAGCAGATCGTTGTTCAGGCGGTTGAGTTCGGTGTTGCGATTGTTCAACTCGTCGTTGAGCGTGAGCAGCTCTTCGTTGGTCGACTGGATTTCTTCCTTCGAGGTTTCCAGTTCCTCGTTGGTGCTCTGCAATTCCTCGTTGGCGGACTGCGCTTCTTCGCTGGCCGATTGCAGTTCCTCGTAGGACGCTTCCTGCTGTTCGATCACCGATTGCAGGTATTCGCGCGTGGCGGCAAGCTCTTGCGTGAGGCGCTCGCGATCGGACGTCGCGCTGGCTGCATCGAGCGGTGCGGATGCGGCCGGCACCGCCGCGCGTTTTTTGCCGTCGGCCTCCTGAAACAGGATCAAGAAGCCGCTGTGCCTGTCGCTGGCCGCGGCGCTGCCCAGCGGCACCACCTCGATGTCGACATCGCGAAAGCCGTTTTCGGATTTCACGCGCAGCCCGTCTTCGCGTGCGGTGGTGCGCTCCTGGTCGGCGCGCGCGATGGCCGCGCGCACCGCCACGATCAGGCCTTCGCGCAGCATCTTGAGCAGGCCCAGGCTGGCCTTGCCCGGAGTAGGCGCCAGATACGGGCTGGTATCGCCGCGGTATTGCAGAATTTCAAGATCCGCCGAGACCAGCACGCCGGGCGGCGCAAAACGCATCGACAGAATGCGATCGACTTCCTTGGGCAGATCCTCGGCCGGCGCGCGCGCCGGAACAGGCGTCTTTTGCGCCGCGTCGTGCTGCAGCGGGAAATAGCTCGGGCGCAAACTCGCATTGCCCTTCTTGCTGTAGAACTTGTGGCGCGCGTCCTGCGACTCGAACAGGTGCCGATGGCTACCGACGCTTTCGGAACTACCCAACCACAAGTAGCCCGCCGGCTTTAGGGCGTAGTGGAACGTCGGCAGAATTTTCTGCTGCAGAAACGGTTCGAGATAGATCAGCACATTGCGGCAGCACAACAAGTCGATGCGCGAAAACGGCGGATCGGTGAGTGCGTTGTGGCGCGAGAACAGGCACACATCGCGGATCGACTTGGAAATCTGGTAGCCGGCATCGACCTTGACGAAGAACCGACGCAAGCGCTCGGGCGACAGCTCTTCGGCGATGGCTTTGGGATAGATGCCGGCGCGCGCCTTGTCGATCGCGGTCTCGTTCAGATCGGTGGCGAACAATTGCAGCGGCACCGAACAGGACATGGCTTCGCAAAACTCGGTGTAGGCGATGGCCAGCGAATAGGCTTCCTGTCCGGTGGAACAACCCAGTGACCAGAAGCGCATCGTGTCGTGACGCGAGCGATCCTTCAACAACAGCGGAAACACATCGCGCTTGAGCGCGTCCCAGGCATCGGGATTGCGGAAAAAGCTGGTGACGCTGATGAGAATGTCGTGCCGCAGCGCATGCGCTTCGGCGTGATCGGAGCGCAACAGTTTGGCGTAGTCGGCGAGCGTGTCCTTTTTTTGCAGCAACATGCGCCGCACCACGCGCCGGTAGAACGTGTTGAATTTGTAATGCGCGAAATCCACCCCGGTGACGTGATGCAGGATCTGCACGATCTGGGCGATATCGGGGCCATTCGGATTCGCCGACGCAGTCGTGGGCGTGTTGTGCGGATGCTTGCCGATGCGCAACAGCTCGCGCGCGATGGCATCGGGGGCGAGCACGAAATCCACACAGCCCGAATCGATCGCGCTGGTCGGCATGCCGTCGTGCTGCGCGCTGGCATCCTGGGCAAAGGTGATGCCGCCTTCGGCCTTGATCGCTTCCAGGCCCAGGGTGCCGTCGCTGGCGGTGCCGGACAGAATGACGCCGACGGCCAGATGGTGCGAATCCTCCGCCAGGGCACGCAGGAAATGATCGATCACGCGGCGATGGCCGTCGTTTTCGCGCGGCTCCAGCGCGAGTGCGCCATGCTTGATGCTCATGCACCGCCCGGGCGGAATCACATACACATGATTGGGCTTGACGGTCGGCTCGTCCCGGACTTCCAGCACCGGCATCTGGGTGGCGCGCGACAGGATGGCCGCCAGCGCGCTCGGGTGCGAGGGGGCCAGGTGCTGGATCAGCACGAAGCCCATGCCCGAGTCCGCCGGTAGCGCTTTCAATAATTGGGTGAACGCATCCAGGCCGCCGGCCGATGCGCCGACGCCGACGATCGGGAACGTCGCGCCGGTGTCTTGCCCATCGCGTTTGCTCAAAGTCATCTCGGGTGGGAGGGAGGGGTAGAAGCGTCCTGATTCATCAACCATTCCTCGGCTGGCGGCGCTGCCGCGCGTTGCCCCTGAGTGCAGTGGAGTATTGCACCGATTCGAGACGACTCAAAGCACAAGCACGCGAATTTCTCCTGCGTGCGTTTGCGTACATACAAGGCTGCGCATTGAGGGCAGCATGGCCACGGCGCCGCGACTGCGCGGCACGCAGGAGAACCGCGATGATGACCCCGTTATTGAATGTGTCTCCGGCCTTGTTCATGCAGACCGCGCTATGTGTGCTGATCCTCACCGCGATCATCGGCGTGGTGCAGTTCATACTGCGCTTCAGCGGCAAGCCCTATCCGCCGGCGTGGATGGCGATGCTGCATGGCTTGCTCGCCGGCGCCGCCGTGACCTTGTTGCTGTTCGCCACCTTCACCGTGGGCTTGCCGCCGCTGGCGAATGCGGCGCTGGTGTTGTTCGTCATCGCCGCACTGGGCGGCGTGTTCATGAACCTGGCCTACCAGTGGAAAGCGCTGCCGCTGCCGAAGTGGCTGATGATCGTGCATGCACTGATCGCCGTCATCGGCTTTTTGTTGCTATTGGCGTCGGTGGTGTCGATGCGCAATCACTGAGGACTTGGCCCTTCCCGTCCCGCCCGGACCCTATTCGCCGCCCGGGCGGGACTTGCAATCGGCTATGGCGCTGCGCGCGCGAATGCTAGTGCGCAAGCTGTTTGGCGATCTGCAAATGCACTTCCAGCGTGGGCAAGGTCGCTTTTGCGTAGGCGCGCAGATCGGCGTTGTCGCCGGAGGCGGCTTCCTTGCGGAACATCGCGATGTCGGCCTCGTGGTCCTTGACCATCATGCTGGCGAATTGGTGGTCGAATTGCATGCCGCTCAGGGCCTTCATTTTGGCCGCGTCGTCGTTCTGCGCTTGCGTGGGCGTTGTCGGGATGGCGATGCCGGAGGTTCCGACCGCGATTTTCAGCGCGTCGTTATTTTTACCGTGATCGTCGATCAGGCGTTGGCCCAATTGTTTGACGCCGGCGCTGTCGCCCTTGGCGACCCCGATCTGGCCCAAGGCGACTTCGGCGGACTTACCATGCGCCGCCGTGGGCACGAACAAGGTATCGGCAGACGATGCGCTGGCCGCGAATGCGACATTGGCGAGCAGCGGCAACGCGAAAGCGAAAGCAAGCTGGATTTTCATGGATCGACTCCTGGTTGGATGACAGTTACCAATATTCGCGCGCATCGAACCGACCACATCATGCTGCGATCACGTCGGGCAACAAGCGGTCGAATTCGGTTTTCACCACGCGATAGCACTCGCAGGCGCGGGCTTCCAGTTGCGGCCGGTCGAGCACGGTAATCTGACCGCGGCAATACTTGATCAGGCCGGCCGATTGTAATTGGCCGGCCGCCGTGGTTACGCCTTCGCGACGAACCCCGAGCATGGTGGCGATCAGCTCCTGCGTCATGTTCAACCGGTTGGATGACAAACGGTCCAGGCTCAACAGCAAGCGCCGGCACAACTGTTGAATCACCGAATGATGGCGGTTGCACACCGCGATCTGCGCCATCTGCGTCAGCAGCGCTTGCGTATAGCGCAGCAGCGATTGTTGCAGCCCCGGCGCGCCGGCAAGTTCGTTGCGCAGATATCGACTTTTGAGCCGGTAAGCGAATCCCGCGCTTTGCACCAGTGCGCGGCTGGGCGTGGTTTCGCCTCCCATGAACAAGGCGATGCCCACCATGCCTTCATTGCCGACCACGCCGATTTCCGTGGTTGCGCCATCGGTCGTCACGCACAACAGCGATACGATCGACGTGGTCGGAAAATACACGTAATGCATCAAGCTGCCCGATTCGTACAGGACGCGTCCGAATGGCATCTCCACCCGTTCGAGTTTCGGCAGCAGACGTTCCAGATCGGACTGCGGCAACGCGCGCAGAAGGTAATTCTGCCGCGCATCGGCCATGTCGCCGTCGCTGTGTTCGTCCCGAATGGCGCGGGGCAGCAGTTGCGGCACGGTGCTACCGCCGTCGTGGGCTTCGCGCCACAATCCGCGCGGATCAGATGCAATCTCCCCGCGTGTGCCTTCATCGATTCGCCGCAGTGCACGCAGCCGTTCGCAATAGTGTGGTCGCGCGATTGTCGTATGCGGGACGCTCAGACTGGCGATTGCGTGGGTCATGACCTCTCCTGTGTGTTGCGATTGCGCTGGGGACGGCGCTGCTGCGTTGCCGATATCCCGCACTACAAGCCTCAGCACACGTCATGCCAGCCCGGTCGAACCGGGCGCGCCGAGCCAGAGCGCGCTGTTACGCCATTGCAGCGCATATCAACGCCATTCCGGCCGGGATTTTTGCATCATGCACAATGCCGATCAGCGCAAATTGCATGATGGCCGCCGCGGCAAACAGCGTAACGGCGGCGCCTGACGCGCCGGCGCGCATGGCACGTTCATTGCGATGGTCTTTGCGTGGGAAACGTCCCATTACACAGGAGACTGTCATGAATAATCGTTGCGTGAGTTTCGTCGCCGTCCTGGCTGGCGCCGCCCTGTTGGGCGCGTGCAATCAGAATCCCGATCCGGCGAAGATTCAGGCGGATGTGACCAAGGCGCAGGCGGCCGGACAGAAAAATATCGCCGACGCACAGGCCAATCTGGACAAGGTAAACGCGCAGAACACCAAGGACATGGTCAACGCGCAGGTCGATGCGCGCGCGCCAGCCGCCGACAATCAGTCCGCCAACCCATCTGCCGCGCAAGAC
Organism: Rudaea sp.; assembly: GCA_025934455.1. The sequence goes on along the minus strand of JAICYA010000002.1, from coordinate 4,374 downwards.
ATGAGCAACGCGCACGTGCAAGCCAATGGCAAGACCGCGGACGCGCAATACGACTTGGACAAGGCGCGCGCCAAAGCGGCCGAAGAGGTTGCCGAAGCGAAATGCGAAGCGCAGACTGGCTCGGCCGAGGACACCTGCAACGCAGCCGCCAAATCGCAGTACGATGCAGCAGTAGCCCAGGCCAAGTCGATCAACGACGCCGCGCACAAGCGTGATCAAGTCGCACGCGATTGACGCTTGCAGCGTGCAGACCGGGCGGCAGGCCGGTATGTTGCCATGTGAAAATCGGCGTGAAAATCGGCGCAGGTTTGGCCTGTAAATGGCAGTTTGCTGCGCACTGTCGAGGCGGTACCGTCGGAGGCGTGGATGAACGAGGTTCTTGGGGCGAGGGGCGATGGCGCCGGGCTTGATCTTGGCGAGTTCGCGCGCGGGGCTTCGCACGATCTGGCCAATCAGTTGAATGCCATCTCGATGAATGCGGAATTGGCGAAGCTGCTGCTCGATCGCGCCCAACCGAAACGGCTGTGCGAGGTTCTCGACAATCTGATCGCCGATTGCGCACGGTGCGGGCGGATAATTCAGGGCATGCAGAGTTTCGGTGCGGACCTGATTCCGCATGTGCCCGAAAAGGTGACCATACGCAGTTTGGTCGATGCCGCCATCGATATCGTGGCGCAGGATCGCCCGAATGCACTCTCGTGTTGCTGCGGCGAAATGGATGTTCAAATTGTCGTGGATCGCGCAGCGTTTGAGAACGCCATCGCCGGATTGTTGCACAACGCCATTGAGGCAGGTGCCGGCGCCGTCGAGATCCAGCTGCGGCATGATGGAAATTTCGTCGTCATCGAATTCCACGACAATGGCCCCGGTATTTCCGCCGAGCTGCGCGCGCGAGCGGTTGACGCCTTCTTCACCACACACCTGGACGAAGCAGGTCATTGCGGATTGGGCCTTACCTTGGCACATGCGCTGGCGCGCAGATACGGCGGCACGCTGGGGATTGCAGAGAATAATGGCGCCGGTGCATGCGTCGAACTTCGCCTGCCGGAATCTCTGATCCTAATTTAAGACACCGCAAGCGTGTTCGTTCACTGCCGCGTACTGGCGATCACGGCGCCGCGTGATCGAGCCAGCCGCCGGCGAAACCGGCACGGCGCAAACCACGCACGATCGGCGCGCAGTCGCGCATCAGACGCCAAAGCATGCCGTTGCGGTAGTTTTCGATCATCAGCACGATCGGCCCCTGATGCAGGCCGAAATGCCAGGACGAAATCCAGCCGATGCTGCCGCGCTTGCGGTGAATGGTGGGATTGAACGAGGCGTAGAACCCGAATTTGTTCTGCACGTTGTAAGTCTGGTCGTACAGATATTTCAGCGTCGGCAGAACGATTTCCGGCGCGAACGGCATCGACGCCAATGCGGCCCAAGGCGCGACCGTGCCATCGTCCGCACCGAACGGCACGCCGCGCGCGCGGTAGCCGTGCAGCACGCGTTTGCGGCCGCGCACCATGCACGTTTCCGGGCCCGGCCCATCGCTGGCGGTAAGGCCCCAGCACTGCCCGTCGCTATACTCGAATTGACGCGGATTGCGTTGCGCGTATTCGTGATGCACATAGGTCGCGCGCCGGCTGTTCTCGAAATAATCGATGCTTTTTTGCGCCATGAAACGATCCTGGATCTTGCGGAAATCGATCCATGCGTGCGAAAACTGATGGATGAACAACGGCCCCGCATAGACATATTCGATATCGTAGATGCGTTTCCAGCGATAGCCGGACAACCACTGCGCGTAGGCACCGGCACTGGCGGCATGACTCGGCGATCCGAGCGCGAGCGCGTACAGGATCAGCGCTTCGTTGTAGCCGATCCAGCGGCTGCGCAAAAAACCGCGCTCGGGCGTCCAACCCATCGATAACGCGCGACTGCGGTTCTGCGCCCAGCGCCAGTCGATGCGTTCGTAGATCGCCGTCGTCGTGGCGCGGATTTCGCGCTCGCCCTTGTCAGCGCGGTCGAAGTATTGCGCGCAGGTCAGCATACCCGCGACCAGCAACGCGGTGTCGATGGTGGACAATTCACATTTCCATGCGCGCCGCCCGCTGTGCATATCGAGGAAGTGGTAGAAAAATCCCTTATAGCCGACGCCATCGACCGCACCGGATTGATCGGCCGCTTGAAAGAATCGCAGCGCCGCGAGTACGCGCGTGCGCGCGGCGGCGCGCGTCATCCAGCCATGTTCGACGGCAACCGGATAGCACGACAAGGCGAAGCCGACCACGCCGATGCTGCACGGCGAATGCGGATGCGTCGAATCGGCGACCAGTCCATTGGCGGCATTGGCGTGATCGACGAAATAGCGGAAAGAATCGTGTTGCACGCGCTCGAGCAGTGCCGTTTCGTCGTTGCCGGTATCGCGCTGGGTTGAACTTTTGCTCATTGGTATCAATGCGCAAAGTCGAGCGTGACCGCTGCCACCGCATGCGGTGGCAAGTCGATGTGCAAGCTAATGCCATGCGCCTGCGCTTGCCAATTCAGCGGCTCCCGCTGCAATTCGGACGCCGCATGCAAGCGGCGCAGTTGGTCGGCATCGGGGTATTCAGTCGCTCCCAGATTTTCCCAGAGTTTGCGCGGATTGCAATGATCCGCGTCGATGCGTTCGATCCACGCCGCGATCGGCGGCTGCGCGCAGTCCAGCGTCAGCGCGATGTGTTCGTTTTCGATCGGATGTTGCGGAAACGCGTGATTGGTCAGCAGCGCCATGATGCGGTGATCGCCGCGAACGAAGGAGGCATCGACGGTGCTGTGGCTGCCATCGACCAGCAGGCGTTTATTGCCGAGGCGGCACAGCAATTGAAACGCGCGGTAAGTGGGCTTGGCGATGCCGTTGATGGTGAGCAGGCCGAAACCGCCGTGGAACGGCACCGACGAAAAATAGTTCTCCGCAAAAATGTCCGAGAACGTCCACCAGCTGTAACACTTCACCAGATCGGCGACATCCAGATAATTCTTGACCATGAACGCCGCGGCATAGGGCTCATCGTGCAGATGGAAAAACGGGTTGGACGAACTGGACCACTCCGTGTAGTACACCGGCAGGCCGGCTGCCGCGGCGCAGGTATCCTGCACGCGCTGACGCAGGATGCCGCGGGTGGCCAGCGACAGCTGCTTTTCGGTGTCGTCGCCCGGTTTGCCGAAAGCGTCGGTCGGATAGTGATGCGTGGAGATGAAATCGCAGGGCAGCTTCTCGCGCCGGCAAAAGACGACAAAATCGGCGATCCATTCGTCGTTGGCGGTGGCCGGCCCGCCAACCCGCAATTGCGCATCGATCGCCTTGATCGTCGTCGCACTGTGACGGTACAACTCGAAGTAATCGGCCTGGCTGCCGGTCCAGAACGCGGGAAGATTCGGCTCGTTCCAGACCTCGAAGAACCATTGCCGCACTTCGTCGACGCCGTAACGCGCAATCCAGTGATGGACGAGTTGACCGATCAATGCGTCCCAGTCGGACAGCTTGTTCGGCGGCGTGACGTTGCCGTGATAACTGAACACCGTCTTGGTGCCCGAAGCCAGCGCGGTCGGCATGAAGCTCAGCTCGACAAACGGCCGCATGCCGATCCCGCGCAGAAAATCCACGATCAGATCGGCGTTGTGAAAGCCGTAGCGCAATGTGTCTTCCTCGTCCAGCAAGGTGGCCATGTCGTCGTCGAGCAGAGCGTGGAAGCGCACGTAGTCGATGCCGAGTTCTTGATGCACGCGGCGCATTTGCGTCTGCCAATCCGCGCGCAGCGCCATGTGCGCGTGATCGCTGCCGATGGTATGCGACCAGACATGCGCCAGCGCGGTGCCGGGGCGATCGAGATTGCAATGGAATTCCGGCATCGCGATTCCTTTACGAATTGCCGGAAAACGCGATCGTGCTGAGCAGCGCCAACGCGTCCTTGCGCGAATCCAGCCGGGTGTGCTGGATCACGATCGGCATGTCGGATTCGAACACGCTCGAATAATCCGTATCGCGCGGCACCGGCACCGGATCGGTCAGATCGTTGAAGCGCATGTGCAAGGTGCGCCGCGCCGGTACTGTGACCAGATACGGTCCGACCGGTTCGCGGTCGGCAAAATACAAGGTGATGCGCAGCTTGGCCTCGCGGTCGTTGGCGTTGAGCATGCACGCGGCTTCGTGACTGACGAAACGGCGATCGCCGCCATCGGTGCTTTCGCCGGGAATGTAACCTTCTGCAATCGCCCAGTGCCGTTTGCCGATATTCATCGCCATCTCCTGCGCAATTGGCGCGCTTGCCGTTGCAGCCATGCGGCAGGTTCTTTCGGCTTCGCGCGTGCACCGACGAGCCACCATGCCGCGGCGGTGGCGGCTGCCGC